>PEWX01000005.1 GCA_002779995.1 Piscirickettsiaceae bacterium CG07_land_8_20_14_0_80_44_28 | reverse complement strand
TTTGTTTATCTGTATTTTCACTTTCTAGTTGGGCGGCAACGCCGACGCCAGAGCAAATTGCTCAATTTAAGTCTTTGCCGCCTGATCAACAAGCGGCATTAGCGGCCAGTCAGGGTATCAGTTTACCGAGCACGGGAGGTAGCTCTCAAGAGTCGCCTCCGCCAATGGTCGATACGGTGCAAAGAATTGCGCCTGATCCGGTTGATAACGTTAAAAAAGAGGTTTTAAGAGATCAAACGGCTGAAGTTAAGGCGGTAGAAAAAACCGATTTCAGTGGTCAAAGCCGATACTTGAAAGAACCTTCTCGACAAAAAATGAACCTGCCTGTTTTTGGTGCTTCTTTATTCTCAGGGAGTCCAACCACCTTTGCGCCCGTCAATGATATTCCCATCCCCACCGATTATATTTTAGGCCCTGGCGATCAGCTAAAGATTCAGTTATTTGGTAATAAGAGTGCGGATTATCAATTGGTGATTGATCGTAATGGGACGGTGGCTTTGCCTGAAATTGGTCCGGTGAGTTTGGCCGGCTTGTCTTTTTCAGATGCGGTTGCGGTGTTGAAAAAGGAAGTTGATAAGTTAGGGATCGGTGTCAGTGCCAGTGTGACCCTGGGTGAGTTGCGCTCTTTTCGGGTGTTTGTGATGGGAGAATCACGTAATCCGGGTTCTTATTTGGTGAGTGGTATGGCGACCATTACCCATGCGCTCTATGTGAGTGGGGGCATTTCGGATATTGGCAGCTTTCGTGAAATTCAGCTTAAACGCCAGGGAAAGCTGATTGCTTCACTGGATTTATATGATCTACTCATTTCCGGAAATTCTAAGCAGGATGTGCGGTTGCAACCAGGGGACACAGTATTTATTCCGGTTCGTTCCCGCTCGGTTTCGATTAGTGGTGAAGTGAAACGTCCGGCTATTTATGAATTAAAATCGGAAAAGCAAGTTGCCGATTTGATTGAATTGGCGGGCGGGTTAACGCATGAAGCGATGAAACAAAAAGCTAAATTAACCCGTTTAAATAAAGATGGATTTTCGGTGATTTCTGACTTGAATTTAACCCATCAAAAAGATTTGAAAATGCGTTTGAAAGATGGTGATGCCATTACTGTGTCGCAGGGTAATCAAACGTTTGAAAAATACGTTTCTTTATCAGGTCAGATTTATCGGGATGGTTTGTTTGCTTGGGCGCCGAAAATGACGGTTTTAGATTTATTGCCGAATATTAAAGCTTTTAAACGCCAAGCTGATTTGAATTTTCTATTGCTGCTTAGGCAAACCGCACCCGGTGAGCCGATGAGCGTGAAAACTTTTTCGTGGCAGGCCATTGCCTCAGGGCAGCGGTCAGACTTGCCATTACAATCCAATGATCAAATCATTGTATTGTCACAGCAGGCTGGTGAAGCGCGCCGATCCGCTTTAAGTGAAGTGGTTTCCATTTTGAAGCGACAAGCAACCATGGGAGAGCCTCCTGCTATTGTTTCCATTAAAGGGGGGGTAAAGTTTGCCGGAACTTATCCTTTAGAGCCTAATACACATTTAGTCAGTTTTATCGAATCAATTGGTGGTTTAGCGCCTAATGTCGATCCGGATTATGGCTTAATTAAACGCAAAAATGCTAAAACGGGTGAGGTTTACTTTGAGCAATTTACGTTAGCAGGGGCTAAAAAAATGCTTTTGCAGCCTGAAGATGCCATTGTTTTATTCACTAAAGATCAAACTAACCGTTCCGCTGTGATTACCGATGATTTAGATGCGCTTCGTATTCAGGCTCGAAAAGGGATGCCGCCTAAGGTAGCGACCATTTCAGGCCTGGTCAAATCTCCTGGAGTTTATCCTCTGATGGACGATTCAACCGTGGCTGATTTTATCGATGCCGCAGGCGGGCTGCTGCCTGAAATGGATGAAAACTATTTATTGATTAAACGTAAAGATCCCGTGACTGAAAAAGTGTCTTTTCAGTCTTTTAAATTAGCAGATAAGGCGACCACTGAATTAAAACCCGGAGATGTGGTTTATACCTTTAACAAGTTTAATCAAGATCGAGTTGAGGTGATTGGTTCGGCGATTCAAGTTTTGTATGATCAATCCGAAAAAAATTCGCCGCCATCAGTGGTGTCTGTGTCTGGCGTGGTTCAGTCGCCAGGGCGTTATCCTATCAGCTCTGACGCTCGTGTTGCTGATATGTTAAATGCGGCGGGAGGGTTAAAGGAACAGACGCTAACCACTGAAGCAGAGCTGTTTCGCTTTAAGATTGTCGATGGAGAAAAGCGGGAATCAGATCGCATTAGTTTTAATCCGTTATTAGCGCTTAAACAGGATGAACAGCATAACTTGTTGTTACAGCCGTATGATGAAATTCACTTTAAACCGATTGCGCAATGGAATGAAACCTCGGTGACGATCACGGTCAAAGGGGAAGTGCGGTTCCCGGGCATTTATCGTATTAATCCTGGGGATACCATGCAGGATTTATTAAACCGGGTTGGTGGCTTTACCGAATGGGCGGAACCGAAAAATGCGGTGTTTACTCGTGAAAACTTAAAGCAACGCGAAGCGATGGAAATGCAGCAAATGGCCAACGATTTGGAAAAGAACCTGTTAATGGGGTTAAAGGCCGATGCAGGGTTGATTAAAGGGGACTCTCAATCGATATTAGCCTTAGGTCAAAGCTTAATTACACGTTTAAAAGAAACTCCTGCAATTGGTCGTTTGGTGGTGACGCTGGATCGTAATCAACCTGTGGGGTATGCCTCGACGTTGAATATGGAACTGCGTGAAGGCGATGTGCTTTATGTGCCGAAACGCTCTTATGAAGTGTTGGTAACCGGCGAAGTGGCGCGTGCTGCGTCGTTGGTGTATCAACCGAATATGAGTGTTTCAGAGTATTTGGAAAAAAGTGGTGGCGCCACTAAGCGGGCAGACTCCGATTCTATTTATATTGTCCATGGTGACGGTTCGGTCGAGAAATTCGCTGATGGTTGGTTTGATTCGGCTTTGTCCACAACCGTGTTGCCGGGTGATACCATTGTCGTGCCATTAGATATAGAGCGTATGAATCCATTGGTGTCTTGGACCAGCATTTCATCCATATTGGCGAATTTTGCGGTGACTGCGGCAACCTTGAATGCGATAGGAGTGTTTAACTGATGTCTGCATCTTCAAATCAATCCCCACAGTCTCCTTTTGATCCGCGTTATCAAGCCCCTTATGAGGATGATGAAATTGATTTAGCCGAATTATGGGCGGCACTTTATCAACGCAAAATACTGATTTTAGGGCTGGCAGCAGGCCTGGCGGTTTTAGTGGCCATTTATTCATTAACCTTACCCAATCAATATAAGGCGTCGGCATTATTGGCGCCAGCTTCCTCAGAGAGCGGTGGCGGTTTGGCCTCTCAATATGGCGGCTTGGCTAGCTTGGCAGGGATTTCCTTGCCGAAAGGTGAAACCACCACTGCACAAACGGCGATGGCGGTGATGCAATCCCGTAAATTTTTAAGTGAATTTATTGCCGAAAATAAGCTTAAGCAGCAATTGTTTTTTAAACAGTGGGATGCGGATAACGCTGAGTGGGTTCAGTCATTTTCCTTGATTGGAACGATTAAAGGCTGGTTTGCCAGTGATGCACCTGCTGGCCCACTTTATGAAGGTCAAGAAGTCTTAGAGCCCGGTGAGCCGTCTATGTGGAATACCGTTAAATTATTTTCAGGGATGTTGTCTATTTCTGAGGGTAAGGATGATGGCATGATTACGGTTTCTATAGAGTGGACGGATCCGGTTCAGGCACGGGATTGGGTAACGGCATTGATTAATCGAGTCAATACTCAAATGCGGGTACAGCAAATTGAAGAATCCCAAAAGACCATTGATTATTTGCAAGAGCAGTTGCAAAAAACCCAATTAGTGGAAATTAAAACGGTCGCTTATAAGTTGATTGAACAAAACATGAAAAATATGACCCTTGCAAAAACCCAGCAAAATTTTGTGTTTAAAGTGATTGACCCTGCGGTGGTTCCGGAGGAGAAATCAGCGCCAAAACGATCATTGATGGTCGCTGTTGCGTTGGTGTTGGGTGGGATGTTGGGTATCTTTATCGCGCTGATTCAAAACTGGCGTGAAAACAAGATCAAACTAGAAGAAACCAAAGACACGCCAGAATAATGCTGTTTCAATTCAATCTACATTTTAAACAAGAGTCGACAGCGTTGCTGTTGTTGGCAAATTTTGTGACTTCTCCTGTGCTGGCCTCTGCTTCATTTAGTGATTTATATGGTGTGGATTTATTGAATGGCACAGGCATGACGGTGAATGGCAGCACGGGCTTAATGATGGTGCCAACGGCACAGTTGATTCAACATGGGGTTGTAGCCGGAAGTTTCAATAATTTTACCAGGCCTGATGCGCCCAAAGATGCACAAGCAGAGAACTATTATCTTAGCGCCGGCGTTTGGCGGGGTTTTGAAGTGCAGTTGGGGTTAAATGAACTCCATGCTAAAGGTGCAAACCCGAATGCCTATGGTGATTTTTATAATCGTGACCTGGTTGGCAATGTTAAATATGGTTTAAAGCTAACGGATCATTGGCGAATGGCGGTGGGTGGTCAGGATGTAATGGGCTTGGCGATTCAAAATCAACGCTGGTATGGGGTCATGACACATGCCTCTCGTTATCTTGCGACGACAGTAGGTTATGCGACTAAGGGGAAATCATCTGCTAGTTCCACACATTTAGATGGTGTATTTGCAGGTGCAGAAGTCTATTTGCCATACAATATTTCGGCGTTGATGGATTACGATGGGGTGGCGACACGTGGTGGTTTTCGCGGACGGTGGCATAATATTGCAGGCTCGCATTTGCAGTTGAATTTTGATGCGATATTGGCCTCAACTGAGGCGAGTGAATCAATCCATTTGGGGATGACGCTGAGTTATCCATTAGGCGGAGATGCAAAGGCAAAATTACAAGCCTTAAACGATACTCAGTCTGCATTGTCCGTTAATCGTAGCGCGCATCCATTACCCAGCTTTCAACCAGCCTCTAAGCGCTATCCCACTGTTAAAGCCGACCCAGATTCAGAAAAGTCGGTTACGCCCACCGCTGCAGTGTCAAAAACAGATAACCCAAAAGATAACCTTAACCAATTTGATAACCCGATCGATAATGCGGTTTTACGGGATTTAAAAAACCAATTGGTTAAAGCAGGTTTAGAGCAGATTAGTTTGGCGGTAGCGCCTGAATCGAGCACTTTGCGGTGTCGTTATCAAAATCGTTTATATGATTTAAGTACCCAGGATGGGCTAGCGCAGACAATTGCGATCTTGGCACCTTTCGCCAAACAGTATGGTTTGGCAAATATTGAGATAGAAATATTAAAACAACAAATTCCGGTGCTTTCAGTGAAATTGGGGACTGACTGGGCATTGGGGCAGCGTCAAAAACACACGTCAAAAGCGCGTTATTATCTGCCAAATTTTAAGACATTGAGTTTATCGAGCGAAAGTGATTGGCAATCTATGCAATCGTCCGGGCGCTCGGAATGGTTGAGTTTGAAATTGGAGCCTTTTGTAATTTCCGCCGTCGGTTCCGAAGTGGGGGTCTATCACCAATCTTTAGGATTGTTGTCGGAGTTAAGCGCGCCTTTATGGCAGGGTGCGAGTGTGCACTTGTCTCGAATTGATCCTTTACATAATACTTATCATTTCAGGCCTGGTGGTATTTTTGAAGATGAACGACTGGTTTCTGAATGGAAAGAATTGTCGATCTCACAAACTTGGGTGCCATTTGATGGTTTAGTGAATATACTCAGTTATCAAATGGGACTGAATGAAGGTGAAAAAACCGATCATATCGTCAATAGTGCCCGTTATTATTTTGATGAAGGGCGTCATCAAGTTTATGGCAATTGGTCACGACATATTAGCGATACCCCTTTAGCGACGACGGGTTTGAATACCTGGTCTGGGGATTATTATGGTTATGAATTTTACTGGCCAGAGCAAGGGATGGGCGCGTTTATTGAGAGAGGGGTGTATCTCAACCAAGACTTAACGACTAAACTGGCTTTTAAATCCTATTTGGGCGATTCTCAATTACAAGCGACCTTAATGCGTTCAGACACCGGCTATGAAAAAGTACGTCTAAGTTTGACCGTGCCATTTACCAGCAAGCGTGCTGCAGATTTAGGATTCCTGACCGTTCGTGGTGAAAATAAATGGTCTTACGGTATCGAAACCATTATTTCTGATCCAGATAATACGGGTGTGAATCTCAATTTAGGAGATGCACGCTATGTGAACTTTGGCGCAGAAACCAAACAGCCTATTATATTAGATCAACATTTTATGGACTCTAGTCGCCTCAATCCTGCCTATATGAATTCGCATATTCATCAACTCAACCAAAAGGTAAAACGAATTTTATATCGCATACAGGATTAGGTTTAATTTAGTAGCTTTGTTCTGGTACTTGTAACAATGACTCCAACCTTTGTCATGGAGAGGAGCAAAGCGACGTGGCAATCCACGCCCACCCCTGTCATTGCGAGGAGCGAAGCGACGTGGCAATCCATATTTC
>PEWX01000062.1:1418-1956 GCA_002779995.1 Piscirickettsiaceae bacterium CG07_land_8_20_14_0_80_44_28 | reverse complement strand
AGGGTTATATCAAGACGACCGTTTGCAGGGATGGCGCAAAAATACGGTGATAAGATTACCAAACCAAGATGTGATGACCCTTTATGAAGACTTAACTGCCATCAAACAATTAGAACAAGAAAAAGATAGACGTCAACTGCTGCTTGAAGAGGCACAAAAAATTGCTCATTTAGGCAGTTGGACGTGGAATATGCTCACCGATGAGATTGAATGGTCAGATGAGGTGTTTCAGCTATTTGGCGAATCCCCGCAAAGTTTTAAACCCACCTTTGATCGTTTTCTATCTTATTTAAAGGATGCGGATCGACTTGCTCTGAAAAGAGCGATTAATCAGGCGATTGAAACCAAAACGGCCTATCAATTTGAGCACTGTATACAATTCTCTTCGAGTGGGCGCATCGTCTGGTTGCTTGAGTCGGGTCAGGCTCAGTATGATGAAAAGGGTCAAGCGGTAATGATGCTTGGGGCTGTGCAAGATATTACCCAACAAAAACAAGCTTTAGATCAACTACAATCTCTTGGTTTTATTATTGATAAC
>PEWX01000062.1:0-1401 GCA_002779995.1 Piscirickettsiaceae bacterium CG07_land_8_20_14_0_80_44_28 | reverse complement strand
ATAACAGCTTTAATGAGGTTTATGTCATTGATGCAGAGACGTTTAAATTTACCTATCTCAACCAGTCAGCTTTGATGAATTTGGGCTATTCACTAACTGAAATGCAGACCATGACGCCTCATGAAATAAATCCACATCTTTCACGACAACAGTTAATTGACCAAATACTGACGCCGCTGATTACCGGTGAAAAGGGTTTTGTGACTCATGAGACGCGTCACCTTCGTAAAAATGGTACTGAGTATGATGCACAAGTACGGGTTCAGAGAATGCAATTGGCGGGTAAACCCAACTTTGTGGTGATGGCAAATGATATTAGCGAAGCGAAGAAAAAAGATGAGGAAACTCAAGAGGCGAAAGACCGTTATCAAACGTTATTTGATTTATCGCCGGTCGGCATCTTGTTAATTGATCCAGCCACCCAAAAAGCCTTTGAATTTAATCATACCGCCCATCAACAATTAGGCTATACCGCAAAAGAGTTTGCCAAGCTTAGGGTTGGCGACTATGAAACGATAGAAACCTCTGAAGAGGTGGCTTCTAAAATTTCCCAGTTTAAGCTCGGTGAAAAAATCAGCTTTGCGACGCAACATAAAACCAAAAAAGGTGAAATACGCGATGTAAGGGTATTTGTTCAGTTGGTTAAACTTTCGGGACGACCGGCTTTGTTTAGTGTTTTTCAAGACATCACTGAGTTGAAACAATATGAACGTGCTTTAGAAGAATATGCCTATATTGACCCTTTAACACAAATTGCTAATCGACGTCAGTTTGATCAGACTTTTGAGAACGAATGGCGACGCAGCGAACGCAATCATACGCCGCTTTCTTTGATTATGATTGATATTGATTTTTTTAAAGTTTATAACGACATTTTAGGTCATCAAGCGGGAGATACCTGTTTACAACAGATTGCAAAAACCATTCATACTTCAGCCTCACGGGCAGGAGAGCTCACCGCTCGATATGGTGGAGAAGAATTTGTGGTTCTACTGCCCAATAATGATATCGCTAGCGCTGAAAAAATGGCAGAAATCATTCGTCACAATATTGCAGCGTTAAAGCTGCCGCATCCAGATTCTGATATATCTAATTACGTCACTATCAGTGCCGGCTATTCAGTGGTCGACTTTGTTAATAAGACTATCGATAGCCGCTCTCAGTTACTCAAACAGGCAGATGACGCCTTGTATAAAGCCAAAAAAGCAGGGCGAAATAGAGCCTACCCTTATAAAAATTAAATTCTAGTTAAAGTTGTATCTTGTCCAAAATTTATGTGACCTAAGCGGTCCATTGCGATTTTTGCTTCAAGATGAAAGATTTTTCATTTTTTCTGACCAGATAAAAACCCAATCGAACCCCCAAAAAAAAACAATGGTTTTAATTCGGTTGTCGGCCTCG
>PEWX01000074.1 GCA_002779995.1 Piscirickettsiaceae bacterium CG07_land_8_20_14_0_80_44_28 | reverse complement strand
TTCATATCGTGTTTGCTGTATTGAAGAGCGGCAAATCGTTTGATCGAGAATATGAGATTCGTGCTTGATTTTATAAATCAAACACGGTATCTGGCCATTTTAAGAAAACCGACAACATCCGGTCATCGAAAATGCAATGATTTAAGAGTCAGCCAACACCATATTATCGTAATGAATTAAAAATTCGCCTTCGCTGTAACCCAATAACGACTCGATTTCCGAGGAGGAATGCCTCATAATCTGCTTAACTTCAAAAGCAGCATAATTCACTAGGCCACGCGCAATTTCTTGATTAAGTTCATTGACACAAATAACCAATTCGCCTCGCTGGAATTGGCCTTGAAAATCAACCACGCCAATGGGCAATAAACTTTTACCGGAAGAACGCAGCGCTTGAACTGCTCCCTCGTCAAGCACCAACTGCCCCTTGGCTTGCAAGTGTCCCGCCAACCACCGTTTTTTAGCGGTCATAGGTTCTAGATCGGGAATTAGCAAAGTCCCTAACCCTTGCTCTCCAGAAAGTAACCGCGGTAATACATTCGCTTCTCGACCGGAAGCAATAAAGGTTGCTGTACCTGATCTCGCAGCTCTTTTTGCTGCCATCACCTTGGTATACATTCCACCTTTCCCCAAAAGCCCTCCCTCAGGGCTGGCCATGGTTTCGATATCTTTACGACTGACTTGCGCTTCTGTAATCAATTGAGCTTTTGGATTGGTACGAGGGTTGTCATTATAAAGTCCTTGCTGATCGGTTAAGATCACCAAAACATCCGCTGAAACCAAATTTGCCGTTAAAGCGGCCAAGGTGTCATTGTCTCCAAAACGAATTTCGTCTGTCACCACCGTATCGTTCTCATTAATCACCGGCACCACACCATGCTCTAACAAGGTTTGAATAGTATTTGAAGCATTTAAATAACGCGCTCGGCTCGACAAATCATCATGCGTCATTAAGATTTGAGCCGTATGAATATGATTTTTGGCAAACTCCGATTCGTAAGCTTGCACCAACCCCATTTGACCCACAGCAGCAGCGGCTTGCAATGCATTAATTTCTGAGGGTCGTTTCGCCCAACCCAGTCGCTGCATTCCTTCAGCCACCGAACCAGATGACACGATAACCAGTTCAATGCCTTGCTCACGCAAAGAAACCATCTGTGCCACCCATTGAGCCAAAGCTTGCCGATTTAACCCCTGTCCATCATTCGTCAATAAAGCACTACCAATCTTCACCACCCAACGGCGTGATTTTTTTGAAATATCAGCACGGGTCAACATGTTTAGTCCCTCTCAATGGGAATATCTTCAAGCGCCTGTCTGCGATTTTGCTCTAAGCCATAGGCAATTTCTTTAACCAACAAATCTGTTCCTTCTCGGTTCACTGCGGAAATACGATAAACCGGATCCGTCCAAGCTAAACGTTCGATCAACTGATCACATAATTCATTTGCTTCTTCCTCAAGCAATAAGTCGATCTTATTGAGGACTAACCAACGTGGCTTATCGGCAAGTTCATGGCTATAAGCCGCTAACTCTGTTTCAATAATTCTAATTGCTTCAACCGGATCTGTTTTGTCCATTGGCGCAATATCCACCACATGTAACAACAACCCCGTTCGAGATAGATGCTTTAGAAATTGTATGCCTAAACCCGCTCCCTCAGATGCCCCCTCTATCAAGCCGGGAATATCCGCGATAACAAAACTGGATTCTGGCGAAACGCTCACCACACCCAAATTTGGGTAAAGTGTTGTAAAAGGGTAATTGGCTACCTTAGGCCGAGCTGCAGAAACGGCAGAAATCAGACTGGATTTTCCCGCATTAGGCATACCGAGCAATCCCACATCAGCCAATACCGCTAACTCCAAGCCTAAGTTGCGCTCATCACCGGGTTCACCCGGTGTAAATTGGCGTGGTGTTCGGTTCATGCTACTTTTAAAATGGATATTACCAAGACCATGCCTTCCCCCTCTTGCAACCAATAATCGTTGCTGATGTTCAACCAAATCGCCAATCATCTCTTGGGTATCCAAATCACGCACAATGGTTCCAACGGGCACAGGAATTTCTAAATCTTGCCCTGCCTTTCCCGTTTTCTGCTGCCCCATTCCGGACTGTCCATTTTGCGCTTTATAATCATGCGTATATCGAAAATCCACTAGGGTGTTAATATTGCGGTCAGCAACCAAATAGATACTGCCACCATCACCGCCATCACCGCCATTCGGCCCGCCAAACGGGATATATTTTTCACGACGGAAACTGGCAACGCCGTTTCCACCTCGCCCTGCTTGAACCCGAATACTGGCTTCATCTACAAATTGCATGATATAAATCCTAAATGATTTGAAAAATCTGTAAAGGTGATGCTCGGTAACAACAGCCCTTTTCAAACACCCTAATGGCTTAAACGTAATCGTTCAGCGTTATTTTAGCCAAATAAAGGGTATGCAAGAAACAAAAAAACCCCGAACCAGCCGGGGTTTTTTAAACCATTAAAAACGCGTTTCTTAATGCGTTTGAATTGTTACGT
>PEWX01000050.1 GCA_002779995.1 Piscirickettsiaceae bacterium CG07_land_8_20_14_0_80_44_28 | reverse complement strand
TTTCGAGCATCACCGTTTCAATGTTGTCGGATTTGATTTGCTGGTGGTAGCGAAGTCCGACAGGCTGCTAGAAAAACTGTTAACCCCGCCGAGCGATCTTAGCCTGCCAAAAGCGACATCTGCCCAGCCAATGGCACCGCCCCCCGTTCAAAATACCCAGCCTTCAAAAACCGCTTGGTCTGAAACTGAAATTCAACACCAAGAACAACAGGCGTTAAAGCACATCAACCAATTGCGCCAATCCTTAAATTTACCGCCCTTTGCGCTGAATGGCGTTTTATCTGCCGCGGCTCGCCAGCATGCTTTGTATAGCGTGCACCATAACCAACAAAGCCACCAAGAACGACCAGGCCTGGCCAATTTTAGCGGCGAAACGCCGAAAAATAGGGCTTTCGCCATGGGTTATCACAGCCCCGTGCGGGAAGTGATTGCTTATAACAAACCGTCTGCCGATTTGTTGATTGGCGATTTAATGTCGGCCATTTATCATCGCTTAACGCTCTTAAACTTTACCCACACCCAAATCGGTCTCGGCATTGCAGATGATCAAAATGGCACGGTCAAAACGGCCTTGGTTGCGCAAACGGGCAATGCCGATTTAAATCAACTTTGCCAAGCGCCGCAAGCTGCGCAACTCGGTCAATATTATTATCAAGCGCTGTGCCAGTCGGGAATCAGAGTCAGTCGAAAAGCCTATCAAATAGCACTCAACACCCCTGCCATGTCCGCACCTAAATTGATTCATTGGCCAGCGAACAACGCGCAGGTTGCGCCTGTTTTTTATGAAGAAGAACCCGACCCGCTCCCCAATTGCAATGTTTCCGGCTATCCGGTGCATGTGCAAATCAACCCGATTTATCAAGGCCGCATTACATTTGCGCCCCAAAGTTTCAAAGTGTATGAACGGGATGGCGATCAGAAACACGCTGTGAAGGCAGCAACAATTTTTACCAATCAAACCGATCCAAACCGCTCGGAACACAATACCCAAATCCCTAAGCCCGCCTGGATTGCTTTTTTCCCCAAGCAGCGCCTAAACTGGAGCCAAACCTATCAAGCGGAAATCGACTGGTTAGAGGGTGGTAAACGTCATCAGTTGCAATGGCAATTTCAAACAGCAAAACAACCAGGCCTGGCCATTATTCCTTCACCAGCGCCCAAAACCTTGTCGGTTTCGATCCGCCCAGGACAAACCCGCACTTTGTATTTTGCACCCGCTGGCTGTCAGAGCGAACCACAAGCCAGTATTAAAACCCGAACCCCAAGGGGGTTACAGATTGAAACCCACTTTGTCGATGGCGAAACCTTGCAAGTTAAACTGGTTTCGGCCAACCAAGGCGAGCGCTTTTCGGTGTATTACCAACCCACGGACACCTGGGTTCACTTTCAGGTCAAACAACACTAGCAAGCCGCTAGAGAAATTAGACAGAACCCGCCCTTTGTGCTAAATTT
>PEWX01000101.1 GCA_002779995.1 Piscirickettsiaceae bacterium CG07_land_8_20_14_0_80_44_28 | reverse complement strand
TAGTCGCATACTTGATCTTAGGCATCAAATCACCCATTTTATAACCCAAGTTAGCGGTAATGTTTGAACCTTCCTTACCGGATTCATCAGAAGTTTGGTACATCGTATTTGCAATCAAGCCGGCAACAGAATACTGAGCAGAAACACGCATCATATTATAAGATTTTCCACCCTTCGCTGCCACGTCACTATAAGAATTCATGGCACCTGAAACAAACAAACCTTTCTTTGTTGAACCATAGATAGCAGCCAAAGACGTAAGATTTGTTAAAGAAGAGTCTTTATCTAGACCTTCAGCACCTTCATCTGGAACAAAAGCACCGATTAATTTAACACCCCCTAAATCAGGAGAAACATAAGCTAATACATTTGAAACACGGTCCTCACCATGCTGCATCACACTGGTCATGGAATTATTTTCAAAGACACCGTCGTTAAACAAGTCTTTTGCTTGTGACATTTTATAAGGGGTATCGTGACGACCCATTAGCATGGTACCAAACCCGCCGGCAAGACCAACATACTGGTTACGGTTTTTTAAAATATCCCCTTTATCCATTTGAACTTCAAACTCAAACTTATAGACCGCTTGAAGATCATTTCCTAAATCAGCAGAACCTTTAACACCAACACGTGATGCAACACTGTCAACTGTCATTCCAGTATCATTACCAGCTTTATTGCTTTGAATAACAGAATTTACTTTACCATAAACCGTTGGCGCATCAGCCATAACAGCAGGAGCAGCAATAGCAGAAGCGATAGCAAGGGCAATCATATTCTTTTTCATTTTAATCTTCCTATTTGATAAGTCGTTAAACATTAATTAAACAAATATCCACTCATTTGTGAACTTGATAGCAACTATATTCACTTTCGTTTTAGCTAGCAAGTTTTTTTAGATGATTTACAACAAAAACAGAAGTCGTTGCATTTATACAACACTTTTGTCATTTAGGCTTCATATTTATAGCTTGATTGTCTTTTTTCTGTCACACAATCCCTTATATCATCAAGTCTCCATCGCAAACCTGTTGATAACACCTTGCGTCATTAAATTTTTTAACCACTAAAACTAGAAAATTTAATGCAATACAGGCTATTATTTTTCAACGCTTACCCCTATAATTAACACCACATTTAGTTAATCAAACCCCTATTTTTACTATATATAGTAGTTTTAATACAAAAACCCCCAAGTGCTAACAAACAAACTTCAAGACTTTTCCGATAAGTCTTTTTTAACCAACTGAAAACATTAAAGATAGCAGCCTATGTCAACCATAACTATGAATGTTGCCAAGCGAAATGGCAAAATCGAACCGCTTGATTTAGAAAAAATACATCGAGTCATTATCTGGGCCGCGGAAGGTTTAGAAAATGTTTCTGTCTCAGAAGTTGAACTCAAATCCCATATACAGTTTTATGATGGTATGAAAACCGCCGATATTCATGAAACTATTATCAAATCTGCGGCAGATCTTATATCAGAAAGCGCACCGGACTACCAACACCTGGCCGCACGGCTGGCGATTTTTCATTTACGCAAAAAGGCTTTCGGCCGTTTTACACCGCCTGCGCTTTTTGAACATATTAATAAAATGGTGCGCAGCAACCTCTATGATGCACAAATACTCACCGACTACACCAAAGCCGAAATAGACGAATTAGACACCTACATTCAACATGATCGCGATATGACTTTCAGCTATGCTGCGGTCAAACAATTAGAAGGCAAATACCTGGTACAAAACCGCGTTACCGGCAAAATCTATGAAAGCCCTCAATTTATCTATATGCTTATTCCAATGAATCTATTTGCGCATTACCCCAATAATGCTGAACCGGGTAAAACACGCCTAGACTATATCAAACGCTTTTATGATGCCGCCTCTACCTTTAAACTGTCTCTGCCGACCCCGATTATGTCCGGGGTTCGCACCCCCACCCGACAGTTTAGCTCTTGTGTTCTGATTGAATGTGGGGATTCTTTAGATTCGATTAATGCAACCGCTTCTTCAATCGTTAAATATGTTTCACAACGCGCGGGGATCGGTGTCAATGTGGGACGCATTCGTGCGCTTGGCTCTGAAATTCGCGGTGGAGAAGCCTATCACACCGGCATGATACCGTTTATCAAGCACTTTCAAACCGCTGTTAAATCCTGCTCTCAAGGCGGGGTTCGTGGTGGCGCCGCCACCTTGTTTTACCCCATCTGGCACTTGGAAATTGAATCGTTACTGGTTTTAAAAAATAACCGGGGTGTAGAAGAAAACCGCGCCCGACACCTGGATTATGGCGTTCAAGTCAATAAACTCATGTATCAGCGCATGATAGAAGGTGGCGAGATTACCCTATTTAGCCCTTCAGATGTTCCCGGACTTTACGATGCCTTTTTTGAAGACCAAGAGGAGTTCGAGCGTTTATACAAAATCTATGAAGCCGATAGCAGCATTCGTCAGAAAAAAGTCAAGGCAGTTGAACTCTTTACTCAGGTCGCGCAAGAACGCGCACAAACGGGACGCATCTACATTCAAAATGTCGATCACTCCAACACCCATAGCGCCTTTGACCCCAAACAAGCACCGATTCACCAATCTAACTTATGCCTAGAAATTACTTTACCGACGCGCTCACTTGAGTCGGTCGAAGACCCAAATGGTGAAATAGCATTGTGCACGCTTTCTGCTTTTAATTTAGGCGCATTGAACAATCTCAATGAATTGGAAGAACTGGCCGATTTAATTGTGCGCGCTTTAGACAGCTTATTGGATTATCAAGATTACCCTGTTGAAGCCGCCAAACGGGCGAGCATGGGCAGAAGAACACTCGGAATTGGTGTGACGAATCTGGCTTATTACTTGGCAAAAAACCACGTCAAATATTCGGATGGCTCTGCCAACAACACCGTTCATAAAGCATTTGAAGCAATTCAATATTTCTTGCTCAAAGCCTCAACAAACCTTGCAAAAGAATTTGGTGCCTGCCCGCAATTCAATGAAACCAAATATGCCCAAGGCATCTTACCGATTGATACCTATAAAAAAGAATTAGATGAATTTTGTAAGGAGCCACTCCATTACGATTGGGAAGCCTTACGCACAGAAATACAAACGAATGGCTTACGCAACTCCACCTTAACCGCGCTCATGCCATGTGAAACCTCCTCACAAATCACCAATTCCACAAATGGAATCGAGCCGCCCCGTGGTTATGTATCCGTTAAGGCATCAAAAGACGGCATTCTAAAACAAGTGGTGCCAGGCTTTAAAAAATATCGCGAGCAATATGAACTGCTTTGGCAAATTCCTGATAACAAAGGCTACTTGCAATTGGTGGGCATTATGCAAAAGTTTGTCGATCAAGCGATTTCAGCCAACACCAACTATGACCCGGCACGCTTTAATGAAGGGCGCGTTCCCATTAAGCTGGTATTACAAGACCTCCTTTATGCATACAAAATGGGACTCAAAACCCTCTACTATCACAACACCCGAGATGGTGCAGACGACTCACAAGAAGACGATGGCTGCGCAGGCGGTGCCTGCAAACTCTAAATCACCCGGGGTCTGTCCCGGGGTCTGTCCCGGGGTCTGTCCCCAAACCGGATAATACATAGGATTCATAATCACCTGTTTGGTGCATATCAGACATCAATGGCAATGTAGTTAATCGGCGATCATCTTTGTTAAAGTTTTGTTGGTAACTACTCCACTTATAGTCGCGCGGATGGGTAACCATATTTGCTTTCACCGGATTTAATTCAATATACCTTTGACAACTGAGTGCATAGGAATTTTCCTGGATAGGGTAACTTTTAAACCGACCTTCCCAAAGTGTGCCGGTTCGCTGATAATAAAAATTAAAAAATTGAACATACTTTTGAGAAAACCCTCTTACAAAAGCAGATAACGCTTGAGGGTTGAATGGCGTGACTAACAAATGAACATGGTTAGTCATCAAGACATAAGCGTGAATCTGAACATCAAAAGATTGACCGCTTTCAAAAACCAAATCTAGAAATTTTTGACGCTCCTCATCTCTTAAAAAAACGGCTTGTTTATTAATACCCCGCAAAATAATATGATGCGGATAACCAACCAAAACCTCTCTTGCTTTTCTCGGCATACACCCTCCTAACAAAATGGGGACAGACCCCAACAATGTTGGGGTCTGTCCCCATTTTATCAAAATATAAAAAAACCGCCAGGCCTGGCGGTTTTTCTGAGTTAAAAAACGTATTAACGTTTTGAGAACTGCGGACGACGACGTGCTTTGCGAAAGCCGACTTTTTTACGCTCTACTTTACGAGCATCACGCGTTAATAAACCACGCTGACGTAGCGCAGAACGATTTTCTTCGCTAAAGACGACCAATGCGCGTGAAATACCATGACGCACGGCACCTGCTTGACCCGTTGTACCACCGCCTAACACGGTAATCGTTACATCAAATTTATCGACGTTTTCAGTTGCTTCTAGTGGCTGGTTAATCACCATTAAATCGGTTTCACGCGCAAAGTAATCTGCGACATCACGACCATTAACAGTTATTTTACCTGAGCCAGCACGCATAAATACACGAGCGACTGAGCTTTTACGACGACCTGTTCCGTAATATTGTTCTGTTGCCATTATCAAATTCCTCTTACAAGTCTAGTTCTTTAGGTTGTTGTGCCGCATGAGGGTGTTCAGCTCCCGCATACACTTTTAGTTTTTTCAACATAG
Organism: Piscirickettsiaceae bacterium CG07_land_8_20_14_0_80_44_28; assembly: GCA_002779995.1. GTDB lineage: Bacteria > Pseudomonadota > Gammaproteobacteria > Thiomicrospirales > Thiomicrospiraceae > Hydrogenovibrio. The sequence goes on along the minus strand of PEWX01000101.1, from coordinate 44,641 downwards.
CACGGCCTAGAGGACCACGAGGCATCATACCTTTAATGGCGAACTCAACCGGACGAGTTGGTTTGCTACCAACCAAAGTTTCGAAGTTGGTTGATTTTAAATTACCAACATACCCTGTTACATGGTGATACATTTTATCGGTACGCTTATTACCGGTGACAGCAATTTTATCCGCGTTAATGACAACAATATAATCCCCACAATCCACATGAGGTGTATATTCTGGCTTGTGCTTTCCACGAAGACGTGCAGCGATCTCTGCCGCCATACGACCCAAAGTTTTACCTTCGGCGTCTACAATATACCAGTCACGTTTTACTTCAGCTGGTTTTGCAACAAATGTTTTCATAACTTTGTCCTAAAAATAAATAACTAATCCGACCAATTACTTTTTCAACATTGCTGCTGAGAAAATAATCACTTACTGTTTAACGGGCAATAAGAAGGGGTAAGGATTAAAGAGTGGAATTCTAGTGACTTTTGCTCTAAAGTCAAGCTTTTATAAACTGAGAACCCGTTTATTTCAAGGAATTAAACGCTTTAGTTAACTGCTGCGACTCTTGTTCAAGAAATTTCTGTAAGCGCTTTTCAAGCTCACGAAATTGGTCAAGCACCCATAACCCTTCTGACGTTAAAACAGTGCCTCCGCCAGACGACCCTCCTTGCGCTTTAATCACCAAAGGTTTATCCATCAGTTGGTTCATATCATCGACCAGTTTCCAGGCTTTTTTATAAGACATTTTCATCGACTTCGCGGCCTGATTGATGGAACCCGTTTTGTGTATCGCTTCTAATAAGGTAATTCTGCCAATGCCGACATAAGCCCCTTCAGGATTCACCACCCAAAAGCGCGCACGAATCCACTCAGAATAGCCATCACCGGGAAGCTTTAATTTCGCACTTGAAAGCGAAGGAGATTTTGTGTTGTTTGAAGAGGTCATAAGTAAATTTTAGGCTAATCTCATTGTTTTAAGGCATTTTATAATTTAGTTTTCGTTATAATAATCGCTGTAATTCTAAATAGTCAATGGAGAATAAAAATGAATGTTGGAAGTTTAGATCGTTGGTTGAGAATAGTCTTAGGCGCCTTATTGATCGTATTAGCCGCAACAGAAGTCCTTGGCGCTTGGGCTTATATTGGGGTCATTCCGCTTTTTACCGGTCTGTTAAGATGGTGTCCGCTATACAGCTTAATAGGGATTCAAACTTGTCCATTACATGAACAAGTAAAAAAATAACCTATCAGAGACCTTTGCATGAGTGAGACGTGAAAGAAAAATGTGAAAAATTTTTTCATCTTGAGGCAAAAAACGCAGTCAATAGCCGGCTATTGGCGAGTTTTTTAACGAAAATATGGGAAATTTTAACCCTTTTTATTGGTACATCCACTTCGTGCAAAGGTCTCTATTAGATCGAAGTCTTCAGCAAAACCGCCAGGCCTGGCGGTTTTGCTGAAGACTTCAATGCGATTCCATGCTCAATTTTGAGGATTTATGAAAAGTCTTAATTCGTTAGATTTGTCTCATCGCTATCAGGCTTCACTGGAAGAAACAGAAAGTCTTTGCGCTAAAACCCTCCACGAGTTAAAAACCCAAAAAATCCCACCTAACCCGATTCATTACACACTTTTTTATGAATGGCTCGCTGAAATTGATTCGAGTTTTTCTGCCACCATTGCTGAAACGTTAGAACCCAAAAACTATGATGACACCTCAGCACAAATTTTATTCAATATGCTTTGGTCACAAATTTTAGGCCAAAGTTTGCAAGTAGAAACCACATCAGAAATATTGGATGATTTGCTTAACGCATTTGACCATTGGTTACAACGTCATAACCAGCAATATAAAACTCTAAACGAAAAAACCGAAACATTAACCCAGCTTGATACAAAAAACGACATATTAGAACATTTACAAAAAGAAGTGCTTCCCCTTATCAAAACTTACCAAAATGAATCACTTCAGTTAAACCAGCAAATCAAGCAATCACGAGATCAAATTAAGCACCTTCAAAAAGAGCTCGCAAAAGCAACGTCCCTAGCCAAAACAGATGAATTGACCAACATTCCAAATCGGCGAGGCTTTAATGAAGACATCCAAACATTAATCACACATGCCAACACCCATCAACAAAGCTTTTGCTTATTGTTGATTGACATTGATCTATTTAAGAACATTAATGATCAATTTGGTCATTTAATTGGGGATAGCATTATTCGTTATCTGGCTCGCTTACTCAAAAACCAGATTAAAGGCCAAGATGTTGTCGCGCGTATTGGCGGCGAAGAGTTTGCCATTGCTTTACCCGGTACGAGTTATAGCAATGCACTCAAAGTGGCGAACAGCATTCGTACAAAAATTGCGGAAAAGCCACTGCAAGCAAAAAATAATTTGCATCCAATCCAGCTAACCGTTTCGATTGGTGTTGCCATTTATCAATTAAATGAACCCTTTGAGAAGACGTTTGATCGAGCTGATAGATGCTTATATCAAGCGAAAGAAACCGGTAGAAATCGTACTATCGGAGAGGACGCTTTATAACCATGACCGCCTCAGGCACTCAAAAATGTGCACTGAATTTAATCACCGGACAATTAGGCGCAGGCAAAACAACGTTTTTACGCCAGCTACTAAAACACAAGCCGACACAGGAGCACTGGGTCATCTTGGTAAATGAATTTGGGGCCGTCGGAGTTGATGGTGCAATTTTAAAAGAACAATCTCACACCCAAGTCCAGCAAATACCGGGGGGCTGCATCTGTTGTACCGCCAAAGACGAATTGAAAGAAACCGTCTTAAAGTTACTCAACTCGCAAACACCCGATCGGATTTTAATTGAACCCACAGGCTTGGGCGAACCACAAAGTTTGGTTGATCTTTTCCACAGCGCTGAATTAACTGATCGACTGGAAATACAAACGCTGTTTTCAGTATTCGATATGGCGCTAACCGATGTAATGGAAGTCAAAAAACTCGCCATTTTACAAAGTCTGATTACGATGGCGGATGTGATTTTATTGAACAAAATCGACTTAGCAAGTCCCCAAAAAACTCAAGACTTCCAAGATTACTTAGCCGGCCTCTTCCCTCCTAAACTGGCTGTCATTGCGACACAACAGGCAAAAATAGATTATCGCCACTTAAACTACCCGCACTTCCCATCACCCAAATTTATTCAACAGAATCAACCATTCAAATTAGTGATGCCTAACCCCTCATCCAGTAGCCAACAAACTGAGACCAGCATATCTCTGATAGGGTGCCACACTCGCCAAAGGCATCAAGATCTCAACACCCAATCGATTGGGTGGATTTTTGACCCACAGATTCAATTTGACTGGAAAAAATTACAGAATATCTTTAACCATCTTACAGAAATGCCCAATACACTGTTACGCGCCAAAGGCGTTTTTAGAGTCGGTGATCAGCCGAGAATGCTGTTTCAGCTCGTTCACCAAACCGTCAGCCGCGAATTGATTGCATACCGTAAAGACAGTCGGCTAGAAGTGTTATTAACCGCCAATCATCCGTTTGATTTAGCAAGTTTCGAACGGCAATTAGCGGATTCGATAACGACTGAGCGCACCCGCTAATTCAGTTGGGTCGGTTGTGCTTAGAAGCGACTTTTAGAAACCTTGAGTCCTTTGCATGAGTGGGCCGCGAAAAAAAATATGGGAAATTTTAACCATTTTTATTCGTGTAACTATCTCGTGCAAAGGTCTCACCTTATGATTGTTGATACTTTACGCCTGAGTGCCATTGCCAGATAAAGTACATCAATGGAATCACTAACAAGGTCAAGACGGTGGAAGACAAGGTTCCAAATATCAACGAAACCGCTAAGCCGCCAAAGACCGGATCGGTAATCATAATCATTGATCCAAACATAATCGCTAAGGCCGTTAATAAAATTGGCCGAAATCGAACTTTACCGGCTTCTATCACGGAATCTTTTAAGGATTTCCCTTCGGCGCGATACTCTAAAATAAAGTCAATTAACAGCAAGGAGTTACGAACCACAATACCGGCTAAGGCAATGACACCAATCATTGAGGTTGCGGTAAAGGCTTGGCCGGTTAACCAATGACCGGGAAAAACCCCAATCATGGTTAAGGGAATCGCTCCCATGACAATCACCGGCATCATAAAGGAACGGTAATACCCCACCAAAACCAAGTAGATGAAGACCAGCGCAACAATAAAGGCACTGCCCATATCTCTAAACACATCTAATGTCAGACGCATTTCGCCGCCCCATAATAAGGTGTAATTCATCACATCGTCCGGTTGCGCTTCAACAAACCCTAGGTTCGCCGTTTTAAAAGCCACACCGGATTCTGGTAAGCGTTGATTATCCAACATCGAATCCAAGCTCAAAATCGCATATACCGGGCTAGAACGGAGTAATTCGCCTCCCACCATGACCATTTGATGCTGATCACGACTCAAAATGGGTTTTGCCTGAGTGACCTGTTGAATTTTCGCAAAGGTTGAAACAGGCACTGACTCACCCGAACGAGACTGTACCGTCAGCGACAATAATTGCTCCGGAACGGTTCTCTCTGAGCGTGGCAAGCGCACCATAATATTCACGGGTTCGCGAACGTTATCCAAGTGCATATAGCCTAATTCATAACCATAAATATAATCGCGCAACATTTTAGCCACTTCCGCAGGTACAATACCGAGTAAATTGGCCTGTGTGCGATCGATATTGATTTGATAGCTTTCGGTATTGGCAGTTACACTGTCATCGATATTACTCAACCCATAAATCTCATCCATCTTACCACTGACGTCTTGAGCCGCCTTCCGCAAAACGTCATAATCCGGACCATATAGCTCAGCCATAATTTGAGTGGTAACGGGTGGCCCCGGGGGGGGTTCATAAATTTTGATCTTAGCTGAAGGCACGGCCATTCGCAACGGCTTCAAGCTATCATCTAACATTTGCACGATTTCATGTGACGACAAGGCTCGATCATGTTTATTCACCAAATTAACCCGGATTTGAGCAAAATTTGAACCCGCTTTAATGAGGTCGCCACGAACCAAAGCCGCAAAATCAATTGGTGCCGGTCGCCCTAAAAAGACAGAATAATTGGTCACAAATGGCGTTTGTGCAATCACCGCATTGGTTTGGCGCACCACTGCATCGGTTGCTTCTAAGGCTGTCCCCTCCGGCATATCGACCTGCACCAAGAAGGTTTCGGTATTATCATAAGGCAACATTTTGACTTCAACCCCGGCCGGATGTAGTGGATTATTCATGCCATCTTCCCGCACAAACTGTAATGCCGGCTGAAGTAACGCTCCGATTAAGGCCGCCAAGACCACCAATAAAAATACATTGCGCTTGGTTTGACTCTCCAACATCGGCACAATCGTTTTTTCATAGAGCGATTGCATCCAGTCTTGTTTATGGACATGATGCGCCTCCATACTTTCTCTGGCACGCATCTCAGCAATGGCCTTTTTACCTAAAAATCGATAGGACGCATAAGGCACAAGAATATAAGCGATCAATAATGAGGCTATCATGGCGATGGGCACATTAAAGGGGATCGGTGCCATAAAAGGCCCCATCATCCCTGTGACGAACATCATTGGAATAAAGGCTAAAATAACCGCAAACGTCGCGACATTGGTCGGGTTACCAATTTCATTGGTGGCTTTAACCATCAACGCATCAAAATTCTCAGGATCAAAGCCATCATGAATATGGCGATGAATATTCTCTATCACCACGATGGCAGCATCTACCAATAGGCCTAATGATAAAATCAGTGCAAATAACGTGATTCGGTTAATGGTTTGGCCTGACAAATAGCCGATAAACAACACAACAAACAAGATTAACGGTACGGTTAACGTCACGATACCCGCTTCACGCCAGCCCAAAAACAGCACTAAAATCACAATCACCGATGCCACGGCAATGACAAGATGTTCCATCAACAAGTTAACCGCTGCATTGGCTTTTTCGCCATCATTGCGGGTGACCACCACATCCACATTGGCGGGTAAAACGCTCCGTTTCAATTCTTCAATTTTTGTCAATACATTATCGGCAACCGTCACCGCATTCGTGCCCGGTTTTTTGGCAATAGAGATGGTCACCGCTGCTCTCTCTCCCTTGGGAAAGCGCGCATTCGTCTGACCATAACCCATTCGGCTATCCTGATCGACCTCCATAGGGCCATCTTCAATTTCAGCGATGTCTTTTAAATAAATTGGGCGGCCTTTTTCGATGCCAATAATAATTTCGCCGACTTCTTCGGCATTGCCCAAAAAGCCATTAACACGCACCTTTGCGCTTTTATTATCATTCACCAAAGAACCCACAGGTAAAGAGACATTACTGCCTTTTAACATCTTGCTAATCTGTTCAAGGGTCATACCCGTCAGCGCAATTTTTTGTGCATCCAACCAGACATTAACTGCTCGACGTTGCCCGCCAATCACATCGGTAAAAGAGACCCCCGGAATATTACGCACACTTTCAATCAATTTGGTTGATACATCTCTAAGATCATAACCCGACAAGGTGTCCGACGTAATGGCCAAGGTCATAATCGGTACATCATCAACATTAATAGGCTTAATCATCGGCTGTTGCGTATCCGGCGGCATTTTATCCATATTTTGCATAAGTTGGTTATACAGCTTCACCAAACTATCTACCTGGTTTTCACCCACATCAAACTGTACCGTCACCACGCCAAAATCATTAGAAGCATAACCAAAAGTATGTTTTACCCCGGGTAAAGCCCCCATAATGGTTTCAAGGGGTTTAACCACCATATTTTGGACTTCACTGGGCGTTGCGCCCCCTTTGGGCACAATAATATTCGCCGCCGGCACCACAATCTGTGGGTTATATTCTCTGGGAGTCACCACATAAGCCAAGGTTCCGGCCAGCGTCACCGCAATCATCATCATTAGGGTGATTTTGGAATGAATAAACCCTTTTGCGAGCTTACCGGCAATATTTAATTTTGTGGGTGACGAGTGTTCAGCACCTGACATTACGCAGCTCCTTTAATGTCATCAGTCTTAGAAACAGCGATAATTTTGTCGCCATTTAATATGCTTTGATTATTATCAATGACAATTTGATCGCCAAGATTGACTCCTGCTTTAATCTCAATCCGGTTTCCGATCGACTCACCTAACCGCACCATATGGAAATAAGCCGTACCGTCCTTCACCACAAAAACCCCTTCTATACCAGACCGGTTGACAATGGCTGATTTGGGCACCATCATGGTTTGACGCTCACCGCGTTTAAAGCCAACCCGGGCAAAGGTTCCACTGTTAACATTCACCACCGATGGCAAACTCAGCTTAACCGTATGCGTTCGGGATCTTGGATCAGCCGCACTGACCAATGTATAAATGGTCGCCATAATCGGTTGCGGTTGTCCGTCAATACGAACTTCAGCTTCATCACCATTTCGTAGCACCGCAAATAGGTCTTCAGAAACCTGAGTGCGCACACTTAAAGACGTCAGATTTTCTAAAACCAAAACAGGGTTACCCGGGGCAGCCAAAGCACCCGCAACCGCTAATTTCTCAACCACAATCCCATCAAAAGGGGCTTTCACATTGGCATAGTTCAATTGTGACCTAGCCTGGTTGAACCCGGAACGTGCCGACACTAAATTCTCTTTTGCCACCTTATATTGCAATGACACCTTATCAAATTGCTGTTTCGACACTGAATCTTCTTTATAAAGTTTTGAGAAGCGGTCATAATCCAGCTTTGCATCCTCCAAAGCAGCCAAGGCCTGCTGATAAGCGGATTGCGCTTGCAAAATCTGACTGTTCACATCATTTGAGTCAATTGAAAACAACAAATCACCCGCTTGGACTTTTTGCCCGACCTTCACATCAAAGTCTTTGATATATCCCATTAAACGCGAAGCAATCTGTGCTTTTTGATCCGGGACGACGGCGCCCGCCACGACCGCTTTCAGAGGAATGGTTCCCAGCGTGACTTGACCGACTGGCGCCGCTATCTGCTGATAACTATGTGCAACTGCCGTTTCTCCGTTCGGAGAATCACTACACCCCACTAACCCCAAAATAACAACACCGACCCAGATGGATTTTGACAAAACGTTCATACTGTCACCTTACATAAATATATTAATTGAATGCATTACAACTGATCCAAGCGCATAGAACCGGTTTCTAAACGCAATTTGGCTTTTTGAATATTTTGCTCGTACAAGGATTGCACCAACTCTGCTCGCGCTTTATCCAATTGTGCTTGACTCGCCAACACTTCTGTCATGGTTGCAATCCCCCCTTTATAGCGCTTTAAAATAAGTCGCTGTGCTTCTTCTGCCTGTTCAACCGCCAACTGATGTGAATAGACTTGTCTTTCAACAACCTGCAATGTGCGCCAAGCTTTCAGAATGGCATGACGTGTTTGATTTTCTTGCGACCGAACCGCGGCCTGCTTTTCAGCCGTCACCGCCGCAGCACGATTAAGCCGATTCGTAGTCAAGCCAAAATCGGTTATTTTCCAGGACAACACCCCCGCAACCGTATAAGACTGGCTATCAAATTCAAACCCGGCATCATTAAAATCGCCCCTGGCCATAATATTAAAACTGGGGCGCTGATCTGCTTTATGGATATCGACCTCGGCACGGCTAGAGCGAACGGCTTCACGCTTGGCATTTAATTGAGGATTGGTATTCATTCCCATGACTAACAAACTTTCCAATGATGCATTCGGCAAAGTCACACTCATTCTATCACCCACCCTGATTTCTTCATCATCCGGGGTTGCCATCAACATTTTTAGACTATCCAAAGCCAACTGTTCTTGCATTTTCGCCTGCTCAAAACTGGTTTTGGCTTGAGATAAATGCACATTTGCACTTAATAGTTCAGAACGAACCACCACACCCTGCTCAACCAGATTGGCAGTGGTATCCACATAGGCTTGCGCCGCTTTAACGGCCTGCTCTGCCACCGACACAAATGCACGCGCAGTATGCACGCCTTCATAGGCTTGATACACATTAAACGTTAAAAACTGCTGAACCGCTTGCTCACCTTTCTGAGCAGCCTGAATCATCGCCTTCGCTTGAGATTGATAACCCGAAATTTTGCCACCGTTCCAGACAGGAATCAAAATTTCCAATCGAGTATTGATATCGGTATGCCCACCGGGGTTGTTTAAATCATCGGGTTGCACCTTAAGAATATTCGGGTTTATTGAATCAAACTGACTAAACCCAAAATCGGCAAAAGAGGCCTGACGCTGGTTAAGCTTCATCCCAAATACATTTAACGCACTATTTGACTGGGAAGCCGTCATAGAGGCGGTCACTTGAGGGAATCGACTGGCATTCGCTTCCTTTAATGCGTATTGGGCTTGCGCTAGACGTTGCTGACTCACGACCATTTCCGGATTTTGACTTAATGCCGTTTCAACACAGGTCTTAAAATCATAAGGGGTTGACAAGGCTGCTGCCTGAACATTAACCCCAAAAATCAAGCAGAACCACCCAGTCACCGGCATCCATTTTAATTTTTCAAACATCTTCATCTCTGCACCATTCCTAATGTTTTAAAAACAACCCTAACTTGATTTAAATCGCCACCCAAGCCTATATATAAGAAAAAACTAATATTGCGGTATTGTATATAAGCATTTACTAATATTCAAGTCTTTGCCCGGTTCGATAGAAAAAAATTATGGGATTCCACACTCAACCCCTTTTTACTGCTTCAGTGATAAGCCATCTCAATCACTTTTTTTAACCAAACCAATTGGCCATGAAAAAAATGGCTGGCTTGCGCTCGCCAATAAACATCCGGCTGTTTAGGCAAATGCCAAAGCCAATCCAAAACTTCCTTAGCATTAATGACCTCATCCTGCCCCCCTTGAATCAATATCCACGGCATCTGCGGCGCTATTTGGCTAAAATCCATCATGGATACCGGCGGTGCCACTGTACAGATTGCATCTGCTTTTAAATATTCCGCTTGCTTCAAGGCAATGTAACTCCCAAATGAAAAGCCCGCTAACGTTAAATGCCCAACATCCTGGTTTTGACGCAACCAAGCAACCACCGCCACCAAATCAGCCTGCTCACCGTCACCTCCATCGTATTCACCTTCAGAAGCCTCCACCCCACGAAAGTTATAAGCAACGGTACCATAACCTAATCGTTGAAATGCCCGCTCCAGCGTGGTGATGACTTTATTATTCATGGTTCCACCAAATTGAGGGTGCGGATGACTTAAAACAACCCATTTGGACGCGGAAGAATCACCAGGCCTGGTCATTCTTATCGCTATTTTACCCACTGCACCTTCTATTAATTTCTTCATGTAACACCCTGTTTCAATCTCAACGCCTCTGTCGCTATACAAAGGCAATCGCCTCTTGCTATTATAGGCAGGAAATCTATCCATATCAGCAGAGAACACCATGAATAATCAACCCAAAACCCTTGTTGTCGATGATGCCATCCCTTATGCACAAGCCATCTTTTCCCATCTTGGCCAAGTTGTTTTACGCCCGGGGCGGCAAATTTGTCAGCAAGACCTACAGCATGCCGATGCACTCATTGTCCGCTCTCGCACCCAAGTCAATGCTGAACTGCTCGACAACACTCAAGTGTCTTTTGTGGGGAGCACGGTTGTTGGTTTAGACCATATCGACCAACCTTATCTCAAACAAAAAGGCATTGCCTTTTATTCTGCTCAAGGTTGCAATGCAAACTCTGTCGCTGAATACATTATGACCAATCTGGTGAATCTTGCCTATCAAAAACAATTTTCGTTATCCACAAAAACCTTAGCGATCATCGGTGTCGGTCACGTTGGTCAACGAGTTGCTCAAAAAGCACAAGCATTGGGGATGACTTGCCTATTAAATGATCCTCCGCGCCAACGCCAAACCGGCGATAACCAATTTGTTGATTTAGAAACCGCACTGACAGCAGACATAATTACCGTTCACACGCCATTAACCACTGAGCGTGAAGCGGGAGAAGAGGCAACCCTTGATCTGATCTCAGCCGCTCGGCTCAAACAAATCACCCCCAATCAAATCCTAATCAATGCCGCGCGAGGCGGCATTATTAACGAAGCCCAATGGTGTCAAACCCCCACCTTAGCCAACATTATTGACTGTTGGGAAAATGAACCCAATATTTCGCGCCAACTCTACCAAGTCGCAGCGATAGCAACCCCGCACATTGCAGGCCATTCACTGGATGCCAAAATTGCCGGCAGTGAGATGGTCTATCAAGCCTTATGTCATGATTGGCAAACAACACCAAGCCAAGTATGGCGTGCTCATTTACCCGACACCCCTGGCCCAATAGAAACCAACGTCACAGGACACTTAGAAACCGATCTATACCGACTTCTCAAACATTGCTACCGACCCGATGAGGATGACGCCGCTCTACGAAAGGTCACTTCTGAAACATTTGAAGACCAATACGAAAGCTATCGTCGTCAGTATCCAATACGTCGTGAATGGCACCAACATCCCATTATTTCAACCCCTTCTGCTCAATTCAATCACCAACTTGAAAGACTCGGGTTTACACATTTCATCACTCCATAATATTATTAATTCGTAATCTTCATAAAATAAAATTATTAGCTCACAAAAAAATTGATTTTTATTTTATGCGCAACACAGGTAACCTTGTCATTTGAAAATTGACTCAAATCAAGCGATGGTTTCACAAAGGGGCTTTTGACCGGTTCTAACCTTTTGTGAATCAAAAACAAACTGCAACGGAGAAACTGAATGAAACTAACACAATTTTTTAAAGCCGCCTTTATCGCAGCTGCCATTACCACCCTTTCCGGGTGTGGCACTATGAATGCCATTGGCAACTTAGCGGATGGTGCCGGCGAAACCTTTATGCAAATCTGGGACAAATGGGTCGCAGCAGATGGTGATATTGCTGAAGCCACCATGTGGGAAGTTAAAGTAGAAGAAGGTGTAGAGCTTCAAGACGTTGTTGATGCCATCAACAATGTTGGTATCAACCGCAATATTAAAAACGTCGGTGAACTACCGCTTTCTAAAGAATTAGCCGCGCGAGGCATTGAAGGAGGCGTTATTCATGTTATGTCATTCTGTAATCCTGAAACTGCACGCAAAATGGTCGATTTCTCCCCGGCAATGGGTGGTTTTCTCCCTTGTCGCGTGAATATCATCGAAAAAGAAGACGGCCTACACATCTATACCATGAATATGGATATGGCCATCAAAATGGGGCGTAAAATGCCTGACGAGTTAAGAGAAGCCACCATGCAAGTCAGAGACACCATGTGGGAAATGCTTCAAAAAGGGAAATCTGGCGCTTTCTAAACAAAACACCCGTTATTCCTAATCAACTAAGCCTGCAATATGCAGGCTTTTTTATGGGTTACTGCTTAAAAAAATAATCACCCATACTGCTATCTGATTCATTTATATTAGGTTTCTCTTAAATAGAAAAAACCATGGCTAATATAAAATTATTCATTATATGCGTAAAAAGCTATGCCCTTCTCTCCACAATATATAAGCATACAACTGTTTTATAATAGAATCATACACTTATCTAAAATCAAACGCGCATTCCATCCTGTCATAAACTAAATTTTCTTTATGAATCAATGTTATTGATGGTTCTTTAAATTATTTTGATTATCCAGCGCCCACAAAGTTAGGCATAGTTTTAACTGTCAAAATCAGTCGCACCAAAATCACGGCTGTATAACCCATTTAATCAATAACGAGAGAGATCTTTCAATGCAGAAATCAAAAATTGCTTTAGCCATCGCTTCAGTCACCCTTGCCTCCGGTATGGCGCATGCAACCAACGGCATGAACATGGAAGGCTATGGCCCAATTTCAACCGCCATGGGCGGAACTGCACAGGCATACAACAATGGCCTGGGCGGGATGATGAACAACCCGGCGACCATGGGACACGGCTCAATTGAAGGCAACAAGTTTCAATTAGCGCTCGGTTCTCTAAATCCAACCATCACTTCATCTCACGACCAATCCGGCGCCGCAACCGATTCAACAGGCGGTCCATATATTATGCCGGGAGCGGGGTATGCTCAAAAACGTAACGGCTTTGTTTGGGGTGTTGGCGTAATGGGTCAAGGCGGCATGGGAACAGAATATGGTAAAGCGGGCGCGACTGACCTATTTGCAGGAGGGCTCTCATCTGGAGGCTATGATAGTTCAAGCGGCCCTTTAGCAGATGGTTCCACCCCCAATAACCCAAAAGCCCAAACATTATTAAGTGGCAAAGAGGTTCGCTCTGAAGTTTCAGTTGGTCGTGTCGTTATTCCCGTTGGTTATGAAGTCACTGATAAATTAAATATCGCCGCGTCTCTGGATTATGTTTGGGCTGGCATGGATATGCTCATGGATATGGACGGTGCGAGTTTTAGCAAGCTAATGCAAGGTCAAGGCGGCAGCGTTGGTGGCACCATGGCTCAAGGTCTAGGAACTGCAACACAGCCTTCCTCATCAGCCAACAATGGAATGGTCGCTATCCGCGATGTTAATTATGCGCGTTTTGAGTTTTCTGATAACAGTGATTTCACCGGTCAAGCCAAAGGAAGTGGTTTTGCTGGTAAAGTAGGATTTACCTATGATGTGTCACCACAACTAACGATCGGGGGTTCTTTTCACAACAAAACAGCCATTAGCGATTTAGAAGGTGACGCCTCTTTGGTGATGAACGTCGATGCCGATGGGGGGTTATTACAACAATCTAATCCGACCGGCTATACGGATATGACAATGACGGTGACCGGGAAAATTAAAGTTGTCGATTTCCAATGGCCAACCACTTTTGGTATTGGTGCGTCTTACCGAGCAACAGACACTTTAACCATCAACGCTGACTTTAAGCGCATTTCTTGGTCTGATAGCATGAAAAGTTTGAAAATGGCTTTTGTTGCTGATGGTTCAGCGACGAATGGCAATTTTGCAAATACCGCTCTAAATGTTTCTATGGATCAAAACTGGGATGACCAAAATGTGATTATGGTCGGTGCGCAATGGAAAGCACAGAAAAATCTAGCGCTGCGGGTTGGGGCAAATATGTCGAATAATCCGGTTCCTAAAGAAACCTTAAATCCATTATTCCCGGCCATTATTGAAAATCACTATACAGCAGGTGTTGGATATGGCATTAGCCAAAACCACGTTGTGGATGCTTCCATTGTGATGGCTCCCGAAGTTAAACAAACTTCAGCAGCGGGTGTTACCTCATCGCACAGCCAAATGAATTGGCAAATGATGTACACCTACAAGTGGAACGTTCAGCGCAAAAGCGGGTTCTAACAAAGCTAGCCCCGTGCCTCTAGGCACATTTTAAAATAGCATAAAGCCTCTCCACGAGAGGCTTTTTTTATAACGGTTTCTTGGCGCTAAAATTTCCGATTATTTTGTCACTTTTTAAAATATGCGCCGTTTTTTTTGTGATACCATTCGATAAAACAAGCCCTCTGTTTCAACGACTCAAATTTACAACCCCAAAACATCAAAAGGACTCAAAATGGCACGTGTTTTAATTGCTGGATGTGGCAAATTAGGCAATCGCTTAGGTCAAAATTTAGCTGCTGAAGGACATGATGTCTTTGGCATTCGCCGTGATGGCAGTAAAATCGAAGCGCCGATTCAGCCAATTGAAGCCGATCTTTTTGCGCCCTTGCCTGAGCTTCCGAGTGATTTAGACTACGTTTACTATATTGTCTCCGCTAAAACCTATAATGATCTTGCTTACTACAAAGCCTATGTATTAGGGCTCAAACACGTGATCGAGGCACTCAAAGGCCAAACCATTAAGCGATTATTTTTTGTTTCCAGCTCCTCCGTCTTTGGACAAAGTGATGGGGAAAGCGTCACGGAAGAAAGCTTGGCAGAAGCCAAAAACTTTTCCAGTCGTCGACTTCTTGAAGGGGAAGAGATTGCACATAATTCGCCATTCCCGGCCACGGTGATTCGATTTGGCGGCATTTATGGACCTGGCCGAACCTATCTCATTGATATGGTTTTACAGGGCAAAGCCAATTGCATGGAAGACGTCTATAGCAACCGAATTCATTCAGAAGACTGTGTTGGTATGCTTGAGCATTTAATGCAAGTGACCAATCCGGAACCCCTTTATATTGGCGTTGATAATGAATCTGCGCTTACATGCGATGTTTATGAGTGGCTGGCAGAGCAACTTTCTGTTGCCAGTGTTACCCACCGAGAACCCACTGAAAACAGTCGTATGCAACGTAGCAATAAGCGGCTATCCAATGCTAAAATCACCGCCACCGGTTATCAATTCAAATATCCAAGCTATCGAGAAGGTTACGGTGAAATGCTTGAAAAGATGTCTTAAATAAACACCATCCTAAACCCTTCATCAGCGACTTATGGCAGGGTTTAAATTATAAGCCACAATCTTTTTCAACCCTTCCGGAGCAGGCAAAACTGCGCCAACAACCTGCTCAACAAAGGCCGCTTTATCAAGTTTTAGCGTTGGGTTGTAACGCTTTTCAAAGCCGAGTGTCGACATCGGCTTGCCACTAATCCCTGCGCCACAAACACTACCCGCTTGTGCTCCAGGCAGAATTTCCATGGTATCTGGAAACGTTAAGATACGCCCATGAATCGAATCGTATAATTGATTGGCCATTTCTGTTGCTCGGCCTTTCAAGTCAGGTCGACCAACACTGCCCACAAAAAGCGTATGACCCGTTACTAAAAACCATGGTTCATCCGCGCGAGATCGGTCAGTGACCACTAAAGAAATACTGTCTTCTGTATGTCCCGGCGTATAAATCACCTCAACTTCGACATTACCTGCTTTGACGATTTGATGATCTTCAAGCGGTTTAAAAAGACACTGTGCCGGAGAATTTTTATGAAGTGCGTATTGCCCGCCACTTCGCTGTGCCAATTCGTAACCGCCGGTATAATGATCTGCATGAACATGGGTATCGACCACATAAGCAATTTGAATCCCCTTCTGATCAGCAATCTCTAGGTATAAATCCACTTCGTCCTGATGGACATCCACGGCAATCCCTAGCCCTTGACCCACGCATCCCAATAAATAGGATAACGATCCTGGCTCTGAAGCCGGTGTATGCTGAAATAAAAACATTTACGCTCTCCCGATTAGAAACCTTTGTACGAGATGGCGTCACCAATAAAAACGGTTAAAATTTCCCATATTTTCGTTAAAAAACTGGCCAATAGCCGGCTATTCGCTGGATTTTTTGCCTCAATATGAAAATTTTTCCACATTTTTGTTTCGCGCCCCACTCATGCAAAGATCTCTATTAATTTAATAAAAGCACGATCCAAACAAACACACGATTGGATCGCCTGAAATCGAACAATCTCTATTCAACTATCAGGTTGAATAAATACTATAAACACCCTACCCCTATTAATCAACTGAAGAGTTGATTACATTTATTAATTGCTACTATCAAAAAATTTAGGGCTTAGCAGGTTTGTAATTCATTCGACGCCAATTTATAATTCAACCACTAAGTTGAATACAACCCCTAAACAGGATAAATAGATGCCCAGTCACAACCAGGTTCAACACGGAATTCGTGCTAATTTGCTACAAATGCTTCAACAGCTCGTCCAAGTGTTTTTAGTTGGCTTAACCATTGGTATGACACGAACCGTTGTGCCAGGCCTGGCAGAAACTGAGTTTGGCCTAGCTAAACAAGCCTTTTTGAGCCTGTCACTTTTTGTCGTCATCTTTGGTTTGGTGAAAGCCGCCATCAACTTACTTGCCGGCCACATGAGCGACCAATATGGACGGCGTCGCTTACTGATTGCCGGCTGGCTATTTGCCATTCCCGTACCACTGCTGATCTTTTACGCGCAATCTTGGTGGTGGATTATTTGGGCAATGGTGTTTTTGGGCATCAACCAAGGGTTATGTTGGTCGATGGCACTCAACAGCAAACTGGATTTAGCACATGCGCATCAAAAAGGGTTAGTCAACGGTTTTAACGAATTTTCAGGTTATGCGGCAGTCGGCATCGCAGGCTGGGCAACCGCCGCCTTGGCAGAACACTACGGCCCACGCGAAGCCATATTGGGATTTGGTTTGATTGTGATTGGGCTGGGACTTTTGTTAGCGCTGTGGAAGGTTGTTGATACCCGTCCTTGGGCACGACTACATCAACAAAACCACCAAGATACACTTAAAGAAGCAACGTCTCCAAAAACCCTACCGTTCAAAACCATGATGATTTTCGCCAGCTTAAAACAGCCCCAATTAGTCGCTCTAAATCAAGCAGGCCTGGTCGAAAAATTCATCGACGCCCTCGTTTGGATTTTTATGCCCGTTTACTTGCTGAATCAAGCTCAATCGCTTGTCCAAGCCAGTGCGATTATCGCTATTTATGGTGTGGTATGGGGCGCTTCGCAACTGATTACCGGCCCCTTATCCGATCAATGGGGTAGACGCGGCTTGATAGTGGGTGGCTTCTGGCTCTGTGCCTTTGCCAGCCTAGGATTTGTTTGGGTTGAAACCCCGCTTGCCTGGTCCATGCTTGCAGCCATGATGGGCTTTGGCATGGCCATGCTTTATCCAACGCTTGGCGCCGCTGTCGCGGATGTTAGCGAACCAAAATCACGTGCCGGCATTCTAGGCATTTATCGTTTTTGGCGGGATTTTGGTTATGCGATTGGCGCCTTACTGATGGGGGGAATTGCTTTTTATACCGAATCTGTCATTTGGCCCTTTTACTTTGTTGGAACAATGATGCTACTATCTGGTTTATGGGTTTTTATCGCCCTTAAGAAACCACCATACACAGCAACATCTTCTTAAACAAATCATAACTGACCCAACGACTTAACCTTAAAGGAGAATATACCATGAAAAAAATCACCCCTTTTTTCGCTTCTGCGGCAATCGGAATGCAACTCTTACTTGCCTCATCATTTGCTTATGCAGCAGAATTTCAAGAAATCAAGCAAAGCTACCAAGATATAACCCTGAATGCCAAACTGATGATGGCCGATAACAAAACCTTTGGCGATCCCATTGCACTGCTCACCCATGGCACCCTAACGCATAATGAACGCTCTACCTATCAACAGCTCCAAAAAAATCTTGCCAATCAAGGCATCAGTTCTCTGGCGATTAACTTATCGCTAGGGCTAAATGATCGCAAAGGCGAATATGACTGCGCCACCCCGCATACCCACAAGCATACCGATGCCCTGAAGGAAATGGATTTTTGGGTAGCATGGCTTAAATCAAAAGGCGCAACCGCGATCACCTTAATGGGACACTCACGAGGCGGCAATCAAACCGCTTGGTATGCTGCCGAACACGATAATGCATTGATCAAAAATCTCGTGTTAATCGCGCCGGCAACCGGAGAACAACAATCTGCAACGGAGTATGAAACCAAATATGGCAAACCGCTCTCAGGTGTTCTCGCCAAAGCTAAAGCCATGGTTGCTAAGGGTAAAGGCAATGATTTTCTAAAAAACACTGACTTTATCTATTGCAAAAAAGCACAGGTCACGGCAGCAGCATTTGTGGATTATTATGATCCCAAACCTCAGTTTGACACCCCAACGGTTTTAGAAAAGGTTAACAAACCCACGCTCATCATTATGGGCACCAACGATACCGTTGTAGCCGACCTACCCCAAAAAATCCAACCTTTAGCCGATGCCGACAAAGTCCAAACGCTCATACTTGAAGATGCTGACCACTTCTTTTTAGATTTTGCCAATGAAGACATCGCCACAGCAACTGCTGAATTTATCGAATAACGCAACTGACCGGTCATGACAGGCATTTAACCATGTCTGTCATAACCTTTTTTGGAGGCAAGATGAAAATATTACTGATTTTTAATAATGAACCCTACGACGGCACAGACATTACTTGGAATGGCTTAAGACTGGCGACACAATTACACCAAGACCAACATGAAGTGCGAATATTCCTAATGAATGATGCCGTTGATTTGGTACGTGATATCCCAACCACCGATCAAAGCTATGATCAAGATTTAAAATCAATTGTTGAAACACTCCTAACCGAAGGAATCAGCATAAAAGCTTGTGGCACCTGCATGTCACGCTGCGGCTTACATAAAAATAAACCCTATCTGACAGGCGTGGAAAAATCGACGATAAAAGCATTATCTGACTGGGTCACTGACAGTGATCGCGTCATTAATCTGTAAATCTAACAAAGCGGGTCAGTTCAGTTCGTTAGGCTGACCACATTTTGCTTACGCAAAGAGTACAGAGGTTATTTTTTGGAAGTGGGATCTTCTTCCCACTGTCCATCAATTACATCACCGGCATCTTGATGACTTCGAACCACTTTAATTCGGCGGGTAATTTGTCCATCTTGTTGCTGGGTCCACTCAGTTTCATACACTTGCCCCTTGTGCCGAGCATACTGAGTTTGGCGTTGCCGGATTAACTTAACCGCTAACCATTGTCTAAAAAAGGGCAATAACAATAAAAACCCAAGTGCATCAGTAATTAAACCTGGCACCAACAGTAAAACGCCCCCCACAAAAATGAGCACACCTTCAAACATTTCGACGGCCGGAACCTGACCCTGCGCCATATTCGTTTGCGCTTTCTGTAGGGTAGAGATCCCCTGATGACGCATTAAACCGGCACCGAAAATCGCGGTAAAAAGGGTTAATAAAATGGTCGGCAGCGCGCCAATTTCGCTTCCAACCTGGATTAACACATAGAGTTCCACCAAAGGAACCACCAAAAACAACACAAAAAATACTTTAAACATAAAAACCCTTTTGCCCTTTCTACTCAGACCCCAACATCGATGTCCCAACCTCGCAAAACTCAATTGTGCAATGAAAATTAAATCTCGTCTTTAAGTTTTGGTTAAGATTATTATCTTACTATACTATGTCAACAAAACAGTTAAGATCCATGTCATTTAACACTTGAGGTTTTTTAATGAAAACACCTGCATTAAATTTTTCTTTTTCACGCCCAATGCTAACCATGTTACTGGTGTTGTTGGCAGTTTTTTTCAACCCGGTGCTTGTCAAAGCTGAAAACGGCGCCATTGCGGACATTTCAACATTAAACCAGCTGATTAATCAACATTCACAGCCGGAATTACTGGATATTGATGACGCTTTTCAACTGAAAACACACTCAGATCAACACGGCAACTTGGTTTTCGACTTCAAGGTAGCCGAGGGCTATCACCTGTATAAAGATAAAATTAAAGCCAAAATCAAAACCGGCTCGGCAACCTTAGGTGACCTTCAACGACCAGAAGCCATTTCAGCGAATGACCCGGTATTCGGCGATGTCCTGGTTTATCATGGCGACTTCCAAGTACGTTTACCCATTTCAAATGTAACCAAGGGTACAACAGTTGAAATCCGCTACCAAGGGTGTTCCGTGGAAGCAGGTGTTTGCTATCCACCCGTTAAAAGAAAAATCGAATTAAATCCAACAGATTTTGCCACATCAACAGCAACAGCTGCGACGATGGCACCCTCAAGTGTTGACGCCACTGAGACCCAACAGCCGCTTTCCGAAACAGACCAAATCACCAGCAACCTGGAAACGGGTTCCGTTTGGACGATTGTCGGCAGCTTTTTCGTCATCGGTTTATTACTTTCTTTAACGCCTTGTGTGTTCCCAATGATTCCGATTCTATCGAGCATCATTGTTGGACAAGGCGACCAATTGACCACCCGTCGCGCCTTTATCATGTCATTGGTGTATGTATTGGCTATGTCGATAACCTATACCGCAGCCGGTGTCATGGCAGGTCTATTTGGTGAAAACCTTCAAGCACACTTCCAAAACCCATGGATTATTGGAACCTTCTCACTGATTTTTGTGCTACTGGCCTTCTCAATGTTTGGCTTCTATGAACTTCAGCTGCCCAGCAGCCTACAATCAAAGCTCACCAATATTTCTAACAAACAACAAGGTGGCACCCTAACAGGTGTCGCAGTGATGGGCTTTTTGTCTGCGTTAATTGTGGGGCCTTGTATGGCACCGCCATTAGCGGGTTCTTTGATCTACATCGGTCAAACGGGTGATGCGCTATTAGGGGGTACCGCCTTATTTGCGATGAGTATTGGTATGGGCATACCGTTATTGCTGCTGGGCACCTCAGCCGGAAAACTACTCCCGAGGGCAGGGGCTTGGATGGACAATGTCAAAGCCATCTTCGGTGTCTTGATGATCGGTGTTGCCATTTGGATGGCAGAGCGCATCTTGCCTGAATGGATGATTTTAGCAGCTTGGGCATCGTTATTAATTGGTTCAGCCGTTTACTTAGGTGCCCTTGAACCCATCGGTGAAAAATCAGGCTGGCACAAGCTGGCCAAAAGCATTGGCATCATCTTCTTAATCTATGGTACGACTATGTTCTTGGGTCTAGCCGGCGGCAGTTCCACTTACCTGCAACCTCTAAAAACTTTCCAAGGAAGCGGTTCAGTGGGTTCCAGTGAATCACATGCAGCGCTAAACTTCCAAAGAATCGGTACCGTAGATGAATTAAATGCTGAAATTGCCAAAGGCAATCCAATCATGCTCGACTTCTACGCCGATTGGTGCATCAGCTGTAAAGAGATGGAAAGTTTTACCTTCTCTGACCCTGCGGTACAACAAGCCCTCAGCAACGTCACACTGTTACAAGCTGACGTGACTAAAAACAATGCCAATGATAAGGAACTGATGAAAGCACTCGGCATTGTTGGGCCACCAGCCATCATGTTCTTTAACGAAGGACAAGAGAAAAAGGCACAACGGGTGGTCGGCTTCCAAAAACCAGAGGCCTTTTTAAGCAACATTCAAAACGCCTTTAAATAACAGCCTCTACGGCAAGTACGTCCCCTCTCCTGCTAAAAATGGCCAGGCCTGGTCATTTTTAGCAGGCTTTTTAACCCAAAAACCCTAATCCCCTTCTAACTTTAAACTTCTAAGCCACTTCAATACCGTTCGTGAATTTTCACGTCTTTTTTTGCACATAATCTATTACAAATTACCACTTTAAGGTATAATTTTCAGCAATTTACAAAATACCATGCTGCACAAGCTTATTGCAAGTCAAATCAAGGACGCTTTATGGCAAACATTCTCGTCATCAATGGCCCCAATCTCAACCTACTGGGGAAAAGAGAACCTGAACATTATGGCCGTCAATCTTTAAGCGACATTATCGAATCGCTTGAAGTGTTGGCCGATGACTATGAAGTGCGGCTATTTAACTTTCAAAGTAATGCAGAACATGAAATTATCGAACGCATTCATAGTGCCATGAATGACATTGATTTCATTATTTTTAACCCTGCTGCTTTCACCCATACCAGCGTGGCGATTCGAGATGCGTTGAGCACCGTTAAAATCCCCTTTATCGAAGTGCATATCTCTAACATTCATCAACGAGAACCCTTTCGCAACCATTCCTATTTTTCGGATATTGCCGAAGGCGTCATTGCAGGTCTGGGACCCATTGGATACCAACTCGCCTTAGCGGCGGCTGTCGAAAAACTAAAATAACCCAAATTAAACTGAATTTAAATAACCCTAATAGCTTAAAAGGAACCCCACATGGATATTCGCTCAATTCGCAAGCTGATTGAAATCGTAGAACAATCCGATATCGCTGAAATCGAAATCAAAGAAGGCGAGCACAACATTCGCATCACTCGCAGCAAAGAACCGGTGATGATGCAAGCCCCGGCTCAAATGGCTTATCAAACCGCACCTGTAGCCCACAGCGCACCTGCTGCGCCAGCCGAGACGGCCGCCGCCGCAGAGACAACCGCTGCTGCCGAAGTCAGCGGTCACATGGTTACCTCACCGATGGTTGGGACTTTTTATAATGCGCCTTCCCCGGATGCAGAACCTTTTGTTAATGTTGGGGATCAAGTTACGGTTGGCGATACCTTATGTATTATCGAAGCAATGAAAATCATGAACCCAATCGAAGCCGATGCTTCAGGGACGGTTAAAAAAATCATGATCCAGAACGCTGAACCCGTCGAGTTCGGACAAGCCTTATTCATCATCGAATAATCAAGCCATAGGAAATCGCTACATGATTGAAAAAATTCTGATTGCCAACCGTGGTGAAATTGCGCTACGAGTACTAAGAGCCTGCAAAGAAATGGGCATTAAAACGGTTGCTGTGCATTCTTCCGCCGATGCCAACCTTAAACACGTTTTACTCGCTGATGAATCGGTTTGTATTGGTCCTGCCGCCTCAACGGACAGCTACCTGAATGTACCTGCTATTATCTCCGCCGCAGAAATCACTGACGCCGAAGCCATTCACCCGGGTTATGGTTTTTTATCAGAAAATGCCGACTTTGCTGAAAGAGTCGAAGAAAGTGGTTTCATTTTTATGGGACCCAAAGCAGAAACCATCCGCATCATGGGGGATAAAGTTTCCGCCATTCGCGCCATGAAAGCAGCGGGGGTTCCAACGGTGCCGGGTTCCGGCGGCCCCCTAGGCGACAATGATGATGAGAATAAAAGACTTGCAAAGGAAATCGGTTATCCCATTATCATTAAAGCATCCGGCGGTGGCGGTGGTCGTGGTATGCGTGTGGTGCATACTGAATCCAACCTGATTAAATCCATCCAGTTAACCCAATCAGAAGCTGGCAGTTTTTTTGGTAATCCCGAAGTCTATATGGAAAAGTTTTTGGAAACCCCCCGCCATGTTGAGTTTCAAGTTTTGGCCGATGGTCAAG
Organism: Piscirickettsiaceae bacterium CG07_land_8_20_14_0_80_44_28; assembly: GCA_002779995.1. Classification (GTDB taxonomy): domain Bacteria; phylum Pseudomonadota; class Gammaproteobacteria; order Thiomicrospirales; family Thiomicrospiraceae; genus Hydrogenovibrio. The sequence continues at coordinate 20,873 of PEWX01000101.1, read as the reverse complement.
GACATGCTATCCATTTAGGCGAACGGGATTGTTCCATGCAGCGACGTCACCAAAAAGTAGTCGAAGAAGCCCCGGCTCCCGGCGTGACCGAAGAACAACGTAATCGTATTGGTCAAGCTTGTGTCAACGCCTGCTTAGAAATAGGCTATCGTGGCGCCGGTACTTTTGAGTTCCTGTATGAAAATGGTGAGTTCTACTTTATTGAAATGAACACCCGCCTACAAGTCGAACATCCTGTCACCGAACAGGTTACCGGCATTGATCTTGTTAAGGCACAAATTGAAATTGCTATGGGACTGCCTCTAAGCATTAAACAAGAAGATGTGATTATTCGTGGCCATGCGATCGAGTGCCGTATCAATGCTGAAAACCCGTCTAAAAACTTCACCCCTTCCCCCGGAAAAATAGAACGGCTCCATCTAGCGGGGGGGATTGGTGTCCGTTGGGATTCGCACATTTATACGGGCTATACGGTTCCGCCCTACTATGATTCCATGATTGGTAAACTCATTTGCTATGGTGCTAATCGCACATCTGCCATTGCTCGTATGGATACGGCTTTGGATGAACTGATTATCCAAGGAATCGACACCAATATTCGCTTACAGCGCGAAATCATGAATGATTTAGGCTTTTGTGAAGGTGAGCAAAATATTCATTATTTAGAACACCGACTCGAACACCTAGTCTAATCACTCACCCAATCAACGCCCCTTTTCAGGGGCGTTATAATCTGAGATCTTTTCCCATGGCCTGGATACAAATCAATATCGCTGTCAACGAATCCCTTGCCGAACCGCTTTCGGATCATTTTATGGCGATCGGCGCGGTTTCAGTGACCTTTGCTGATGCACAAGACACCCCAATTTATGAACCGGAATTGGGAACCACCCCCATTTGGCAACAAACCCGAGTCATCGCCCTATTTGATGCAGAAACCGATCCAAAAGCCGTGATTACCCGGTTAACGGCTCAAATGCCGGAACTGTCGAAAAAGGCCTTTCGGATAGAACCCCTTGAAGACAAAGACTGGATTCGTGCCTGGATGGATCAATTTCAACCCATGCAATTTGGGGAGAATCTTTGGATCGTGCCCAGCTGGTGTGAACCGCCTCATTCAGAAGCTGTTAATTTGCTATTGGATCCCGGGATGGCATTTGGCACGGGTACCCACCCCACCACCGCACTCTGCTTAACTTGGCTTGACCGTCACCCCCCTAAAGGCTTGAGTGTTATAGACTATGGTTGTGGTTCGGGGGTATTAGCACTGGCTGCCGATAAATTGGGCGCCCAATCTGTACAAGGCACCGATATCGATCCGCAAGCCATTTTGGCCAGTCAACAAAATGCACAACGAAACCAAGCGCAAATTGCTTTTGCACTGGTTAAAGACTTCCAATCGCCACCTGTTGATTGTTTACTGGCCAATATCTTAGCCGGCCCGCTCAAGTCACTCGCGCCGGAATTTAAACGCCTGTTAAAACCCAATGGCACCTTAGTTCTCTCTGGATTATTATCACAACAGGCAGAAGATTTAATCGATTTTTACCAAAGCCAAGGATTCACCTTAACCGAAAAAAACATCTTAGATGAATGGGCACAACTCAGTTTTATTTTCCATGCTGAACCTGCTTAACACTCAAATCACAGGCCAAAACGTAGCGAAACCGACTTTAGCACTCGCCCCTATGGCCGGCATTACCGATCGCGTCTATCGACAGATATGTCGTGAACTGGGTGCCGACTATGCCGTGGCCGAAATGGTGGCATCCCAAAAACAATTACGCCATTCTCGAAAATCCGCCACGCGTCAAGCCGAACGCACCGAAACCGCTCCCCGGATTGTTCAACTGTTGGGGACAGACCCCATCGAACTGGCCGAGGCAGCACAGTGGCAAGCTGAACAGGGCGCGGATATCATTGATTTCAATATGGGCTGTCCTGCCAAAAAAGTGTGTGATGTGGCCGCCGGCTCTGCATTAATGGCCGATCCGGACAAAGCTGCTCGACTGCTTGAAGCTTTGGTCAAAGCGGTTGAATTACCCATCACCCTTAAAATGCGCACCGGCATTGACCCTGAACATCGCAACGCCATAGAATTGGCTGTGATGGCTGAAACAATTGGCATCCAAGCCATCACACTGCATGGTCGCACACGCGCTGACAAATTTAATGGTCAAGCAGAATATGACACCATCAAAGCGGTCAAACAAGCGATACAAATTCCTGTCATTGCAAATGGTGACATTTGTCATCCAAATCAAGCCGATTTTGTATTAAAATACACCTTTTCTGATGGCATTATGATTGGACGTGCTGCGCAGGGCTACCCTTGGGTCTTTAGAGAAATTCGTCATTTCCTGACCACGGGAGACTTTTTGGAAAAACCCCGTTTATCGGAATTTCATCAAGTCATGTTACGCCATTTTACAGAACTTGAAACCTTATATGGATCGCAACTAGGCTTCAAACTCGCGCGAAAACATTGTGGCTGGTATAGCCAATATTTACCGAATGGATGCCAACTTAGAAAACAGTTTAATCAGCTTGAAGACACCCAAGCACAACTCAAGCTCATCGACCAGTATTTTGAGGCTCATACACATTATGATCACTGACCGGCCTACAACGCCCACGCACTGTTTGAGTAACCATGTCACCCAAACATTGCAACACTACTTTGCCACTTTAGAAGGTGAAGTCCCGAGTGATGTCTACCAGATGGTTATCAGCCAGGTAGAACGCCCTATGATCGAATTCGTCTTACAAGAAACCCAATTTAACCAAAGCCGATCAGCTGAAATATTAGGCATTAATCGCAATACACTTAGAAAGAAAATGCAAACTTACAATATCACTCAAGCCTAATGACTCAGCCAGGCTTATCCGCTTGCTCAATTTTTTAACCTTTTGGAGAAAACATCCTTATGAAACCCGTTCGTCGCGCGCTTATTAGTGTTTCTGACAAAACCGGCATTATTGAATTTGCCGAATCCTTAGTGGCCATGAATATTGCCATATTATCAACGGGGGGAACCTATAAAGCGCTATCGGAAGTCGGCATTGCCGTTACCGAAGTTTCTGACTACACCGGTTTTCCTGAAATGATGGATGGTCGTGTTAAAACGTTACACCCGAAAATTCACGGTGGGTTGCTCGGTCGTCGCGGCATTGATGATGACATCATGCAAGCGCACAATATCGACCCTATTGATATGGTGGTCGTCAACCTTTACCCATTTGAAGCAACGGTTGCCAAACCTGATTGCGCTTTGGAAGATGCCATTGAAAACATCGACATCGGGGGTCCCACCATGTTGCGTTCAGCGGCTAAAAATCATAAAGACGTTGCTGTGGTCACCGATCCGAATGACTATGCACGCATCCTAACGGAATTGCAAAGCAATAACGCTCAACTGTGCCATGCGACCCGTTTTGATTTAGCCATTAAAACCTTTGAACAAACCGCACGTTATGATGGCGCCATTGCCAATTACTTTGGCACCCACTTCTCAGAAGAGGCCGAAGACACCTTCCCGCGCACTTACAACACCCAATTTGTTAAAAAACAATCGATGCGCTATGGCGAAAATCCACACCAAAAAGCCGCCTTCTATACTGAACGCCAACCGGCCGAAGCCTCTATTTCAACCGCCACCCAAATCCAAGGCAAGGCCTTATCGTACAATAATATTGCCGATACAGATGCTGCTTTAGAATTGGTCAAAACCTTTAAAGAAACCGCCTGCGTCATTGTCAAACATGCCAACCCTTGTGGCGTTGCTGTTGGCCAAACCGTTTTCGAAGCCTATGAACGGGCTTATAAAACCGACCCAACCTCAGCATTTGGCGGCATTATCGCCTTCAATACCGAACTGGATGCCAATACCGCCAGAGCCATTGTCGAGCGTCAATTTGTCGAAGTGATTATCGCCCCCAGTGTTTCTGATGCTGCCAAAGCGGTTGTTGAAGCCAAACAAAATGTCCGACTCTTAGCCTGTGGTGAATTGGGACAACCACTAGCGGCCTACGATTACAAACGGGTAACAGGTGGACTATTGGTTCAAGACCGCGACTTAGGCATGGTCACCGCAGAGGATCTTAAAGTGGTCACCGAAAAAGCGCCCACAGAGAAACAAATGCAAGACCTAATGTTTGCTTGGAAAGTGGCCAAATTTGTTAAATCAAACGCCATCGTCTATGTCAAAGACGGCATGACGATTGGTGTCGGAGCAGGGCAAATGAGTCGCGTCTATTCTGCCAAAATCGCGGGGATTAAAGCAGCGGATGAAGGCTTGGTCGTACCCGGCTCAGTGATGGCCTCTGATGCCTTCTTCCCCTTCCGAGATGGTATTGATGCCGCTGCTGCTGCCGGCATTACTGCTGTCATTCACCCGGGCGGTTCCATGCGTGATCAGGAAGTGATTGATGCTGCGAACGAACACGGTATCGCCATGGTCTTCACCGGCATGCGTCATTTCAAACATTAAGCGAGAAAACACGATGAACCTATTGATTATTGGCAGTGGTGGACGCGAACATGCTTTGGCATGGAAATGCGCCCAATCCAATCAAGTGACCCAAGTGTTTGTTGCCCCCGGCAATGCCGGTACAGCACTCGAACCCAATTTAGAAAATGTTGATATTGCGGTTGAAAACCTACCAGGCCTGGTCGATTTCGCCCGGACAAACAACATTGACTTAACGATTGTTGGCCCAGAAGTCCCTTTAGTTTTAGGCGTGGTGGATGCTTTTCAAGCAGCTGGCCTCAAATGCTTTGGTCCCAGCAAAGGGGCGGCACAATTGGAAGGGTCTAAAGCCTTCTCCAAGGATTTTCTGGCCAAACATCACATTCCCACGGCGGCTTATGCGGTGTTTACTGAAATCGATCCAGCCATTGCCTATATTACAAAAATGGGCGCCCCTATTGTCGTCAAAGCCGATGGCTTGGCGGCTGGGAAAGGCGTGATTTTAGCGCAAACCGATGATGAAGCCATTGCCGCTGTCAAAGATATGCTGGCCGATAATAAATTTGGTGATGCCGGTGCGCGCGTGGTGATTGAAGAGTTTCTAACCGGCGAAGAAGCCAGTTTTATCGTTATGGCGGACGGCAAACAGGTATTACCGATGGCAACGTCTCAAGACCACAAAGCACGCGACAATGGAGATCTAGGGCCGAATACCGGTGGTATGGGTGCTTACACCCCGGCTCCGGTCGTCACCCCTGAAATCCACCAACGCATAATGGATGAAGTCATCACCCCAACCATCGAAGGGATGGCGAAAGATGGATTGCCTTATACCGGTTTTCTCTATGCCGGTGTGATGATTGCAGAAGATGGCACCCCTAAAGTACTGGAATTTAATTGCCGATTTGGCGATCCGGAAACCCAGCCCATTATGATGCGCCTACAATCCGACCTGCCTCAATTGTGTTTGGCTGCATTAGAACAACGGCTCGATGAAGTTGAAGCCAAGTGGGATAGCCGTTCCGCACTGGGTGTGGTCATGGCCGCGGCGGGATACCCGGAAGATTACGCAACAGGCGATGTGATTGAAGGCATAGAAGAGGCCAATAATGAAACCACCAAGGTGTTTCATGCCGGCACGCGCCTCAATGATTCTGATCAACTGGTCACGTCAGGTGGCCGTGTGCTATGTGTCACCGCTTTAGGCAACAGTGTCAGTGAAGCCCAGCAAAATGCCTATGCAGGCCTGGCCAAAATTCATTGGCAAGGTGCCTTTAATCGCACCGACATTGGCTATCGCGCCGTGGCACGCGAAAAAAAATAACCGCATTCTGCTCTCAAAGCAGAAACCTTTAAAAGGGCGAATAAAGCCCTTTTTTTATCTCTCAAAGTTCGGTATAGTTTTAAACGTCATTCCAACCAGTGAGGAAACATCGCATGTCTGATTTAGAAACGGTTCACAACTATTATGAAAGACCCATTTTTAATTATATTCAAGAAAATTATTATGATTGTGGGTTGACTGAAAACCAACTGGCCGATATGGCCTGCATTGCCCTCAACCGAATTCCACCTCGCTATATCCGTTATGATATCGACATGTCTTTTTATATGTCCGGTGCGGAGCATATTGAAATAGAAGAACGCGTCAAAAAGGCGGTTGAAAAGGCCTATAAAAAAGTGAAGAAGCTGGATGGGATTGAAAACGAATAACTTGAAGAACCGAAACTGCTACTATGACCGCATCGCACCTTAAACGGAATCTGTTTGAACAACTTGCTCTAGTTAGCAAGGCGATGGGACATGCCCATCGGCTGATGATTTTAGATGTCTTGGCGCAAGGCGAGAACGATGTCGAAACCCTACATCAAAAGTTAGACCTCAGCATTGCCAATGTTTCCAAACACCTGCAATCGCTCAAGCAAGCAGGCCTGGTTAAAAATCGGCGCGATAAACAACGGATTATTTATCGTTTAAGTGATGAATCCGTCTTTCAATTAATTGTCAGTTTGCGTCAAGTGGCCGAAACCCAGTTGGATGATATGCAGAGCTTATTACACCAACATCTTCAACCCGATACACCTTTTGAACCGGTTTCTTTGACAGCTCTCAAAAAAATGACCCGTGACAACCAAGCCTACACCTTACTGGATGTCCGACCTCAAGACGAATTTGACGCCGGACATCTACCCAATGCCATTAATATGCCCATCGAAACCTTGGCAACTCACTTAACGCAATTTGACCCACAAAACCCCTTGATTGTTTATTGCCGGGGGCCTTATTGCATGTGGTCGCAACAGGCAGTCGAAACGCTGCTCTCGCAAGGGTTTAACGCCAAACGCCTCATAGAAGGTTATCCAGAATGGCGCGCTCAGCAACCCCATTAAACACGCATCAACTTAAAACCACAGCCAAACTTTTTGGCAATTTTTATGAATTCGACTGATGCGTTTGGGGAGCCAGCCGCGCATTTGGGTTATTGTCGACACCACTTTGTTTAACAATTACATTGGCTTTCCGCTGAAGCGTATCAACACTTGATGAGGGTCAGCCAATTTTGCCGGAATCTCGCTCCAGTCAAGTCGGCTTTGCCATCGACCTAACAAGAGGCAAAGTGATGGGGGGCGGGGGGGTTGGGCAGCTTGATTAAACCCGGTTAATCGAGGTGCCCGAAAGTCACATCCATATTTCGTTATAATGAGACCTTTGCATGAGTGAGGCGCGAAAGAAAAATGTGGAAAACGTTCATATTGAGGCAAAAAACGCAGCGAATAGCCGGCTATTGGCCAGTTTTTAAACGAAAATATGGGAAATTTTAACCCTTTTTATTCGTTTATTCATCTCGTGCAAAGGCCTCAAGGTTATATACTATGCTAATGAAATCTACGTTATTGTCAGTTTATTTATTGAAACGGTTGCAAAATGCAAAATCTTTGCTGCCACAAATTCATAGTGGGAGTGACCCGGAACACCTCCATCAATACCGAGTTTCCCTCAGGCGTGCACACTCGCTGATAAAGGTCTATCTCAAAGCGCATCGTGATTTTAGTGCATCACTCAAGCCACTGCTCAAATCGACCAATGCACTGCGAGAAATCGATGTACTGATAATGAGTATCAATGCCGAGGAATACCCTTCTTTGCTTTCAAATCTTGTGCGCTACCGAAATAATTTATACCAAAAGCTGTGGCATAGCGAAATCGTACACCAACATGAACACACACTCCGTCAGTCGATTGACCAATTAGGCAGGCTCCAATATGATCTGTCGAACGAAGCCTTGATCGAAATTGGCTTGAATCAATACCAAAAGGCCATTGCTTCAAAAAAACGACTCAACCACAAAAGCCGTGCAAAAAAGATCCATCAGGTGCGGATCAACTGCAAACTGGCTCGCTATACGCTTGAGTTTATCCATGAGAGTCATTTGCTGGACGTCCGCAAACAGATCAAAAGATGCAAAAAGATACTGAACCATTTTGGCGATATCCAGGACACTGCCAATCAACTTGCTCTTTTAAAAGATTTTTGCAAAAGCCATGCGTCAAGTGAATGCAAGGCGTTGTATAAAGCGCGGAAAAAAACCTTTAAAAAACTCAAAGAAAATCTATAAGAGACCTTTGCATGAGTGGGACGCGAAACAAAAATGTGGAAATATTTTTCATAATTGAGGCAAAAAACGCAGTCAATAGCCAGCTATTGGCCAGTTTTTTAACGACAATATGGGAAATTTTAACCCTTTTTATTCGTGTAACCATCTCGTGCAAGGGTCTCTATAACAAACCTTTTCACGAAATCGATACCCAAAAAGAAAGAGCCGCCCATGCCAGAAAAAAACTCGCTACTCGCGCGCAGCGCCACCCTTCGACAACTACAAGTTTTTGAAAGCATTGCCCGTCATAGCAGTTTCTCCAAAGCGGCCGAAGAGCTCCACCTCACCCAGCCCACTGTATCGATGCAGGTTAAAAAACTATCCGAAGTATTAGACAGCCCACTGTTTGAACAAATTGGCCGTAAAGTTCACCTCACCGCCGCAGGAAAAGCGCTTTATGAAGCCTCCAACAATATTTTGCAACAGCTTTCTCAGGCCGAACAAAAAATCAACCACTTAAAGGGATTTTCAGGCGGCAGTGTCCGCTTTACCGTTATTTCCACGGCGCAATATTTTGTGCCCAAAGTTATTCATGAATTCACCCAAACCTACCCGGATGTAACGGTCATTATGCGCGTAGGGAATAAAGAGTCTTTATTGGAACGCATACAACAAAATAAAGACGACTTTTATTTATTAGGCCAACCGCCTGAAGATCTCAATGTTGAATCCTCTCAGCTTTCCGTCAACCCGCTGGCATTTGTTGCGAATAGTCACCATCCGCTCGTTGGCAAAACTTTATCGATAGCAGATTTAAGTGCCGAGCCCTTTTTAATGCGTGAAACGGGATCGGGCATTCGCGCTCATATTGAAAAAGTTTTTGAAGCGCGCCAATTTCAACCCAATATTAAAATGGTTTTAGGTGGCATTGAGCCGATTCGACTAGGGCTGCTGCAAAACCTAGGCATCACCGTCGCCTCAATTCCGACCTTAATGGATGAAATCAATCAGGGGGAAATCAGCATTCTGGACGTAAAAGGGTTTCCCATTAACCGTCACTGGTACCTCGCCTACCCAAAAGGCAAGGTGTTATCGATTGCTGCGGAAAAACTGATTGAGCTATTAAAGCAAGAAGGTGAAAAATTGAGCGAATTGGCGTTTAATAAATTTCGATAATGCCAATTCAATTGATAAAGCTCGACCAAAAATGAATTTAATATAGATAATACACTATACTAATAATCAAAATTATTGATTTGAAGTTATCAGTTGATTCTTTATAATGATCATTCAAGTTTTCGGGGTTAAGCCATTTTTAAAATGACTTAACAAAAATAAAGAGTAGCTAATTAACCGCTACTTCAAAAAAGAGGGATAAAACATGGATCAGTCAAATCGTTATGCTGACTTAAGTTTGAAAGAAGAAGACCTAATTGCAGGACAAGAACACATTCTTGTGGCCTATGAAATGGAACCGTTTGGCGGCCACGGTTACTTGGAAACGGCAGCGCACATTGCTGCAGAATCTTCAACAGGAACCAACGTTGAAGTTTCCACCACAGATGATTTCACCAAAGGTGTAGACGCTTTAGTTTATGACATTGACGAAGCCAACCACATGATGCGAATCGCTTATCCTTTGGCACTTTTTGATCGAAACGGCAGAGATGGTAAAGCCATGATCGTTTCTTTCCTAACCTTAACCATTGGTAACAACCAAGGTATGGGCGATGTCAAAAATCTACAGATGGTTGATTTTTGGATTCCGGAAACTAAGCTATATTTATTTGACGGTCCTACGGTAGATATCTCTGATATGTGGCGGATGCTAGGACGCCCGGTTGAAAACGGTGGTTATATCGCCGGGACTATCATCAAGCCTAAGCTTGGCCTACGTCCTGAGCCTTTTGCCAATGCAGCTTACCAGTTCTGGCTAGGTGGCGACTTCATCAAAAACGATGAGCCACAAGGAAACCAAGTTTTCTGCCCAATGAAAAAAGTGATCCCGCTTGTTGCTGATGCGATGAAGCGTGCGCAAGATGAAACAGGTGAAGCAAAACTCTTCTCTGCAAACATCACTGCGGATGACCATTATGAAATGTGCTACCGTGCAGACTACATCCTAGAAACGTTTGGTGAAGATGCGCCTAAAGTGGCTTTCTTGGTTGATGGTTATGTGGGTGGCCCCGGTATGATTACCACGGCTCGTCGTAACTATGCTTCACAATACCTACACTATCACCGTGCCGGTCACGGTGCGATAACATCTCCTTCTTCTAAGCGTGGTTACACTGCGTTTGTATTGGCTAAGATGTCACGTCTACAGGGTGCTTCCGGTATCCACGTTGGCACAATGGGTTACGGGAAAATGGAAGGGGATGCTTCTGACAAGGTCATCGCCTATATGATCGAGCGTGATGAGTGTCAAGGGCCTATCTTCTATCAAAAATGGAATGGTATGAAGCCAACCACCCCAATCATCTCTGGTGGTATGAACGCGCTACGTCTACCCGGTTTCTTCGAAAACCTAGGTCATGGTAACGTTATCAACACGTCTGGTGGCGGTTCTTACGGTCACATCGATTCTCCTGCGGCAGGTGCAACATCATTACGCCAGTCTTATGAATGTTGGAAAGCGGGCGCTGACCCAATCGAATTTGCGAAAGAGCACAAAGAATTTGCGCGTGCGTTCGAATCTTTCCCAGGTGATGCAGACAAAATCTTCCCAGGCTGGAGAGAAAAATTGGGCGTTCATAAATAACCCATTCATTAGAATGATTATGAATATAACCCAAAGAAAACCTCTGCGATATCGCGGGGGTTTTTTTAGCCTCTTACCTAAAAACCAACTTCAATACTAGGTTATTTAGAACAAGGATTTAAAGCCAATTTAAAGCCCTGTTCTAAACAACTTAATGCTTTTGCCAACACTGACAAAAGCGCACTTTTTCATCAAAGCGACGGGGAACTTAAGATGGATATCACGCAATACAAAATAGAAAACGAACCCTTTTATGATGCTCAAGCGAATGAAATTGAGCTCTATGAAGCCGCCTATAACGCTCGCCTGCCGGTAATGGTTAAAGGCCCGACCGGTTGTGGTAAATCCCGTTTTGTCGAACACATGGCCTGGAAACTGGGTAAACCGATTATCACCGTTTCCTGTAATGAAGACATTACCGCTTCGGATTTGGTGGGTCGTTTTTTACTCGATGCCAACGGCACCCGTTGGGTCGATGGCCCATTGACCTTGGCTGCGCGTTATGGTGCCATCTGTTATTTAGATGAAATCGTTGAAGCCCGTCAAGACACCATGGTGGTCATCCATGCGTTGACCGACCATCGTCGTGAATTATCATTGGATAAAAAAGGCGAGCTGATTAAAGCACACGCGGATTTCCAATTGGTCATATCCTATAACCCCGGCTATCAGTCACTGATGAAAGATTTAAAGCAATCGACTAAACAGCGTTTCTGTGCACTGGACTTTGATTACGCCACGGCTGAGAAAGAATCTCACATCCTGCAACAAGAAGGGAAAGTGGATGCGGATACTGCGAATAAGCTGGTTAGAATTGGCGAAGCGGCACGTAACCTAAAAGGCCACGGTTTAGACGAGGGGATTTCCACGCGCTTAATGGTTTATGCGGCGACCCTAATCAATCAAGGGATTGCACCGATTGAAGCCTGTAAAATGGCACTGGTACGCCCTATTACCGATGATGCGGACATTCGTCAAACCTTAGACAATGCCATTGAGATGATTTTTGGATAAAGGTGATTGTTGGTTAAAAACCACCAGGCCTGGTGGTTTTTAACCGATATATCATAGCCTTTCCCTTTGGAACCCAAATTCATTAAAAGAGTCCGATTATGAGCGCCGAGATTATTGCCCGCTATAAAGAGAAGTTCACCTGCAACTTCCCGAAAGCCAAAGACGTTTTTCCTGCTTGCATTGAAGAGGCAGCCCAAACCCTATCGCCACAAGGTGTCGAAGCCTATATAGACGGCGCTAACTTTCTATGCAAAATCGGCATGGGGGTCGAACCCGTTCTCGTTTACCTGGAAGTGATGCCTGAAATCGCTCAACACCTTGGCCAAGGCACCATGAAAATGGTGGCGGATTACGGCTATCAACTGGCCAGAAGCCCCAATAAAAAAGCGCTCATTCCATTCCTGCAATCGCTTGGCAGTGTCTGTCGTCGCATCGATACGGTGGAAGACTTACAACATTATCTTGATATTATTGATGAATTTGTCGATAAAACCCAAACGGTCATTCACGGCCACCATTCTTTATATGAAAGTCCCGGCATGGTTCCGCTACTCAATGCCATGCCGCAATTGATTTCCAAACTGACCTTATCGGGTATCCGCAATTTTATTGATTACGGTGCACGCAACTACAACGATGCCCCAGATCAACAAATTGAATATTTCAACTTATCATCACACGATGCCAAAAGTATTATCCAACGCGAGCGCCAAGGAACCACCTTTAAGGCGGCCGAACGTCATCTTGATATGCTTAAAGATTGCTTATGGGATTGTGACCGACCTTATTCGGTGTTTTCAACTGCATTTGACCAATTGCGTAAACCCGTCCCCTACTTAGATGAAGATATCATTGCCGTACCCGATGTTTATGAAGATGAGAATGGCATCTCTGGATTGGATCGTTATCGCGCCATGTTGGCGCACATGATGGCGCACAAAACTTGGTCAACTAAACTGATGGCGGATAACTTCTCACCCCACATGCAATTGTTTATTTCCACCTTTGAAGATTGCCGTGTTGACTATTTGGCCATACAACGTTTCCCGGGGTTAAAACCGCTTTTTCTCGCTTTACATCCGGTTCCTGAAAAAGGGGCATGTGATGACCGTAAACAATCCTGCTTACGGTATCGTGCCACGCGTTTGTCACGCGCCTTACTGGATGAAAACTTTGATCCACAAAATTCTCTATTAGAAAGCTTCCGGGAACAATTCCATCAAATTATGGCTGAAAAAGGCGAAGACTCAACCACCCAGGATATGTCAGAACTCGGCATTAAATTCTATGTCAAATCACGTAAACAATCCTCCGATAGTCTACCGGACATTTTCTTTGAGAATACCGAAATTTCTTATCGTGACGACAACCGTTTTATCTGGTTCTTTCATGAAGAAAATGACGAAGCCGAAGACTTTAATCAAAACGAATATCAGTCTGATGAAAAACAAGTGGATGATGCCAATAGCTTGCCGCCTCGCCACTATGACGAATGGGACTATATCTCCCAAAGCTACCGACCTGACTGGGCGACCGTTTATGAACGTCTTCACCCGTCTGCCGATGCCGCTAAGATTGATCGTCTTATGGAAAAACATAACGGGCTTGCCAAGCGTCTGAAAAAAATGATTGAAGCGCTCAAACCGCAAAACAAAAAACGCATCCGCTTTCAAGAAGAAGGGGATGAGCTCGATTTGGACATTGCCATCCGCTCAATTATTGATTTTAAATCCGGTCAAGTGCCTGACCCTCGCATTAACACCAGCCACACCACTGACAGCCGCAATATTGCGGTGATGCTGCTGGTGGATAGCTCTCAATCATTAAATGAACGCAACCCCGATACCGGTCAAACCCTACTCGAACTCAGCCAAGAAGCCTTGGCGATTACCGCCTGGACAGTTGACAAGCTGGGCGACAAATTTGCCATTGCCGGATTCAGTTCAGATACCCGCCATGAAGTGCGCTACCAACATATCAAAGGCTATTGCGAGCAGTATTGCGACGAAGTTAAAGCGCGCATCTCAGCGATGAACGCTTCCTATTCAACCCGAATGGGTGCAGCCATGCGTCATGCTGCCCATTATTTAAAATCCCAACAGGCTGAAAAGAAACTGATGCTGATACTAACCGATGGTGAACCGGCCGACATTGACACCAAAGATCCGCAAGTGTTGATTCAGGACACCCGTAAAGCGGTTGAAGAACTCAAAAGCCAAGGTATCTACTCTTATTGCATTACCTTAGATCCCAATGCAGATGAATACGTAGAAACCATTTTTGATAATCACTATACCGTAATCGATCATGTTGATAAATTGCCCGAACAATTACCGCAAGTGTTTATGAAGCTAACTCAATAAGCCTGTATAATGCACATTTTGACAAGCCCAAAATAAGACTTATCAAAAAGAAAGGAACACCCAATGTGTCAAGATTGTCAATGCAACAGTGCTATCGAACAACTGCTAAAAAACAACCAGGCCTGGGTAAAAGAAGTGAATGCGGCCGATCCGCATTTCTTTGAAAATCTTTCACACCAACAAACCCCCGAATACCTATGGATAGGCTGTTCTGACAGCCGTGTTCCCGCTAACGAACTGGTCAAAATGGACCCCGGCACCATTTTTGTTCACCGCAATATTGGCAACCTCGTCAACTCCAGCGATATGAATGTGTTGTCGGTTATTCAATATGCCGTTGAAGTGCTTAAAGTCAAACACATTATCATCAACGGTCATTACGGCTGTGGCGGCGTTATAGCTTCCATACAAGACGACAACCCCAGCCTAATCGACCACTGGGTACGCCCCATTCGTAAATATTATCAGCGAATGCAAAAAGAATTAGATGCCCTGCCCTACGAAGACAAAGTCAATCGGCTATGTGAAATCAATGTGGTCGAACAGGTGCGCAATATTTGCCATATTCCCGCTGTCAGGAATGCCTGGAAAAAAGCACAACCCTTAGCCATTCATGGTTTTATTTACAACATCAAAGATGGCCGCCTCAAAAACCTCAATTTCAGTATTGCCGACAATGATGCCGCCGAAAAAGCGGTTCTTCGCGAAGTATCCCCTAGCGCTAGCTAAAACGCCATTAACCGTCTTAGTCTTGCCCCGCTTGATAAGCTTGCAACATGGCTTGGTAGACTTTAGAGTCGGTATCAAGCGGCGCACCAAAGACAGATTGATGAATATCGGCCAACATCGATAGCGATTGATTTTGCTGCCAATGCTGTTTAAACCCCTCAAAATCAAAATGACCTGTCACTTCATCAAAAAAAGGAATTGCCAAGCCAGTTGGTGATTCAAACAACAACTCAGAAGACTCCATCACCTCCAACTCATAAGAATAGCTGCCAATGCCATTTTCAGCGGCAACCTGTTTGACCCACTCCATCGGCACGGGTGTTTCTTGGGTGACCCATTCATCTAAATCAATGCGGCGTTTCGGCTCAAAAAACTGCCCCTTATAACTAAATGGAATTTTCACCACAATTGAATTTTTCATCTATTTTCCTTTAACACTTGGCACTTTCAAGTCATCAGTGCATCATTATACTAAAACGCACCCACCCAATATAAATTGCAATTTCACCTTAAACCGATAAGATGAAACCTTTGAACGAGATCACAAAAAATCACTGGAATTCGTCCATGCACGCTAATCCCATTTTACTGGGCATAGGTCAACACCCTCTGCTCACAAAATCACAAGACTGGTTAAAAAGGCTCCCCAACCTCAACTATCTGCACTTTGGTTCAGCTGAAGCAGCACTGGAACGGATTGCTGAATATACTGAAGATCAGGCGCCCTTAGCGGTGGTAATGATATCTGACAGACTATCAGATTTGAGTCCAACTGCCTTAATAGACCCTATTCTCACTGACCATCCGGCTTGCCAAATGCTGTTACTCACCAATCAACCCGATATTTCTACCCTTGGGCAATCCGAGTTAGCACAAATGCATCCACTACAAATTGTCAGTTATCAAAATCCGCTATCCTTTAGCCACCGACTTCAAAATGCGCTTTATCAATTTTATACCTTATCTCAATTACAAAACCAGCTAAGACACCTAGAACAACAAGTCACCAATCTGGAAGAAAAGCTCAGTCAAAAAACCACCGAACTCATTAAGAAAAACCTCGATTTGCAAAAACTGTCTACCACAGACACCTTAACCCAACTACCCAACCGCCTCAAGCTCGACCAATATTTTTCACTGCAATTCAAGCATTGCCAGCGTTACCACACCCCCTTGACGATTATGTTATTAGATTTGGATCACTTCAAACAGGTCAACGATACCCACGGACACCAAGTGGGGGATGAAGTCTTAATTGAATTAGCCCAAAGACTCTCTAACAACATTCGTGAAACCGATTTGGTAGGACGCTGGGGCGGAGAAGAGTTTTTAATACTCTGCCCTGAACTCAATCAAGACCATGCACTCACACTGGCCGAAAAATTGCGCCAACTGATTGAAATTCAACCCTTCAATATTGTTGGCACCCAAACCGCCAGTTTTGGCGTTGCAACCCTTAAAACTCACGCCACAGAAGACAGCTTATTGGAAGCCGCTGACAAAGCGCTCTATGAAGCCAAAAAGCAAGGTCGCAACCGTATTATCCATGCCAACAATTTACTTTAAAGCACTCGTGGGGACAGACCCCAACAATGTTGGGGTCTGTCCCCACTTGATTAATGGAAATCAATTTCGCTGTCGGTTAAGCCAATGTGAATGGTCTCACCACTGGCAAATTCGCCTTTTAATAATCGTTGCGCCAAGGGGTTTTCTACCAGTTGCTGAACGGCACGTTTTAAAGGACGCGCGCCATAAACGGGATCAAAGCCAACTTCGGCAATTTTATCCAGCACGGCATCCGAGACTTCCAGCGCCATTTCATTATCGGCCAAACGATTACGCAAATGATTTAACTGAATATTGGCAATCGAACGAATTTGCGCTTTATCTAGTGGATGGAACACCACAATATCATCGATCCGGTTAATGAACTCCGGCCTAAAGTGACCGCCGACCACCGTCATCACATCCTGCTTCATTTCATCGTAGCTGGCAACCCCCGCTTTTTCCTGAATAATGTGCGAGCCTAGGTTTGAGGTCATCACGATCACGGTATTTTTAAAGTCCACGGTGCGGCCTTGACCATCGGTTAAACGCCCATCATCCAATACTTGCAATAAGATATTGAACACATCCGGATGCGCTTTTTCGACCTCATCCAATAAAATCACCGAATAAGGTTTGCGGCGTACCGCCTCGGTTAAATAACCGCCCTGCTCGTAACCCACATAGCCTGGAGGTGCACCGATTAAACGCGCTACCGAATGTTTTTCCATAAACTCCGACATATCCAAACGCACAATGGCATCCTGCGTATCAAACAAGAAATCCGCTAAGGCTTTGGTTAATTCGGTTTTCCCAACCCCGGTTGGCCCTAAAAACAAGAAAGAGCCATTGGGACGATTGGGATCCGACAAGCCCGCACGGGAACGACGAATCGCATCTGACACCGCCACTACCGCTTCGGATTGCCCAATCACTTTTTTGCCAATGGCTTCTTCCATTCGCAATAATTTGTCACGCTCGCCTTCCAGCATTCTGGAAATGGGGATACCTGTCCAACGTGCCACCACTTCGGCAATTTCTTCTTCGGTGACCTTATTACGCAATAGGTGCATTTGGCCATCTTCTTCGCCTTCTGCTTCTTCAGCCGCGCGGATTTTGGCTTCCAATTCGGGAATCACGCCATATTGCAATTCAGACATTTTGCCCAAATCCCCTGCACGATGTGCCGCTTCCATTTCAATCCGTGCTTTGTCCAATGCTTCTTTAAACTGTTTCGCGCCTTGTAATGCCGCTTTGTCTTTTTTCCAGACTTCCTCTAAATCGGCATAGGTTTTTTCCATTTCATCAATGGATTCCTGCAAGACACCCAAGCGCTTTTTAGAGGCGTCATCTTTTTCTTTTTTCAAAGCTTCACGCTCAATTTTGAGCTGAATCAAGCGACGGTCTAATTTATCCATCTCTTCAGGTTTTGAATCGATTTCCATACGAATACGCGAAGCCGCTTCATCAATTAAATCAATGGCTTTATCGGGTAATTTGCGATCTGCAATATAGCGTTGTGACAAATGCGCCGCCGCAATAATCGCGGGGTCAGTTATGGCCACCCCATGATGCACTTCATAACGTTCTTTCAAGCCCCGCAAAATCGCGATGGTATCTTCTTCGGTTGGCTCATCCACCAATACCTTTTGGAAACGTCGTTCCAAAGCCGCATCTTTTTCGATATTTTCACGGTACTCATCCAAGGTGGTGGCACCAATACAATGCAGTTCACCGCGTGCCAAAGCCGGCTTCAACATATTGCCAGCATCCATCGAACCTTCGGTTTTACCCGCGCCAACCATGGTGTGAATTTCATCAATAAATAAAATGACCGAACCCGCTTGTTTTTCCAAGTCTTTCAGCAAGGCTTTTAAACGCTCTTCAAATTCACCGCGATATTTGGCACCTGCCAATAATCCCGCTAAATCCAAAGACAACAAACGTTTATTTTTAAGTCCTTCTGGCACTTCACCATTCACAATGCGCTGCGCCAAGCCTTCCACAATAGCGGTTTTTCCCACACCGGGTTCACCAATTAACACTGGGTTATTTTTGGTACGACGTTGCAACACCTGCACCGCGCGACGAATTTCATCATCCCGTCCAATTACCGGATCCAATTTACCATTACGCGCACGTTCGGTTAAATCCAGGGTATATTTATCTAGCGCCTGTCTGTTTTCTTCTGCATTCTGGTCTTGCACGGATTCGCCCCCTCTTACTTTTTCAATGGCTGCTTCAATGGCTTGCTCGGTTGCCCCGGCCGCTTTTAATAACGCTTTTACCGAATCATTGGATTGCAACGCTGCTAAATAAAACAACTCACTGGCGATATAGGCATCGCCATTTTTTTGCGCCAATTGGTTCATTAAATTCAATACGCGACCGGCATTCTGCGACAACTGCACATCCCCACCATGCCCTGACACCTTGGGAAAGGTCTGTAATTTATCGGCCACCGACTGCTTCAAAATCGGAATATTAACACCCGCCAATTGCAATAACGAAGATTGCCCGCTCATTAACGCCGACAAAATATGAACCGGTTCAATAAACTGGTTTTCTAAGCCTAGCGCAATCGACTGCGCTTCACTTAAAGCCGACTGAAATTGTGCGGTAAATTTATCCATCATCTTTAAAACCCTCTTAAACTGATTGCCTTAAGCCTCTCACTTAACAGCATTATTTGATTAACAAACTCATAAGGCCAAAAAATAATATTTCAATAGCGCAAGTTCGCAAAGATCACATAAAACTTTAATTTTAATTAAAAATTAGTAAAATACAGGCGACTTATCATAAGACCATGACATAAGCACCATAAGCCAAATAATGCCAACCCAACGCCACAGGAATTTTATTTGTGTTAAAGCTTCACACCAAAGAACTGGCCACCTTATTCGACCACATGCTTGACGGCGTTTACCTGATTGACCCGGATACCTCAAGAATTCTTTGGTGTAACCGTGCCGGCTTTCAAGAACTGGGGTTTGAAAAAAGAGAAATTTTGAACCAATCGGTGTTAAGCCTGCAAAAAGATGTGCAAGGCCTGCCTCAATGGCAAGAAGTGCGACAAGTCATTTTAAACAACAACAGCTATACGTTTGTCGGCCGTCACCGCCACAAAACTGATGGTGAAATCGCCGTTGAAATCATCACCACCCATTTCACATTACACAATCATCTTTATTTTCTATCGGTCGCTCGCAATATCAACAATCGCATGGCACTTGAACAAGACATGCAATCCCGCAATCACAATATTTGGTTTGCGCTCAATGAAGCCTCCGACGGCATTTGGGAATGGGAACTGGAAACAGGGCACGTTTTCTTTAGCCCGCAACTTAAAAAAATGTTCGGCTACTGCCCGGATGAAATGCCCCCAACCCTCGACTCTTGGCGCAACAATGTGCATCCGGATGACGTTGAAACCGTGATTACGATTTTGCAAGATCACATCCAAGGCCGTCGTAGCCACTATGAAGCCGAATACCGCCTACTCAACCGCAATGGCTATATTGTTTGGGTGCATGATCAAGGCAAAGTCTGCGAACGCGATGCACAAGGCAAGCCGACCCATTTAGCCGGTATGGTGCAGGATATTACCGAACGTAAACAACTCGAAGAACAATTACAACGCTTGGCCTCGCATGATGCCTTAACCCAACTGCCAAACCGACGCGCGGGCGAAGAACATGCCGCTTATCTAATGGCTATGTCCAAACGTAATAAGACGCCACTCACCTTTGCGGTGATTGACTTTGACAACTTCAAAGACGTCAATGACATTCATGGCCACCAAAAAGGCGATGAAGTCCTGATTCTCATTACCAAAACATTAAGAGACCGTTTACGCAGTAGCGATTATTTTTACCGTTGGGGCGGTGAGGAATTTGTCATCTTACTGCCTGAAACTGAGCTTGATAACAGCTTGATCGTCTCCAATAAATGGCATCAAACCCTGAAAAAAATTGACTGGGCAGAACACAACCTTTCGCCTGTCACCATCAGCATTGGCCTCAGTGGTTATCCCACGCACGGTGACACGCCTATGCAACTGTTTCAAAGTGCCGACCGCGCCGTATACGAAGCCAAAGCCAAAGGCCGCAATCAAACCATCGTGGCACAACCCTAAACCCCATAGGAATCTCTCATTGACCACCGACACCCTCTTCTTTTTGTTGTCAAAGCTGGCCTGGGCGTTTTTAAGCCCCATTAATTTAGTTATTATCGCAACGCTGCTGGGTACGCTTTTGCTAATGCGAAACCACCTAAAACTGGCCAAACGCATCCTCATACCCACCAGCTTAATGGGATTAATATTGTGGGTGTATCCGGTTAGCGATTTTCTCATGCAGCCGTTGGAAAAACGCTTTGCCCAACCCACGACCCT
>PEWX01000044.1 GCA_002779995.1 Piscirickettsiaceae bacterium CG07_land_8_20_14_0_80_44_28 | reverse complement strand
GTGTATTGCTGCTGGGAGCGGTGATCTTGCATGGATTGGTGGGCACCCCTGATTTTACGCCTGGTGGTTATCTGGCAGATCAAGGGGTGGCGACGCTTTGGTTGTGGGTGGTGTTTGTGTTGTTGCTGACAGGATTGGGCGTGAAAGCCGCACTGGTGCCTTTGCATGGCTGGTTGCCGAGCGCGATGGTCGCCCCCGCACCGGTTAGTGCGCTTTTGCATGCGGTGGCCGTTGTTAAAGCGGGCGCGTTTGGTATTGTGCGATTGGTGTTTGAAATTTATGGAATTGAATTTGCAGCGAATATTGGGGTGACGGATTTATTGTTGGTGATGGCTGTCATCACAATTTTGTATGGTTCCTGGCGAGCCTTGTTTGAAACCAATCTAAAAAAGCGGTTGGCATATTCGACCGTGAGTCAGGTGTCGTATGTCGTTTTGGGCGTGGCACTGGCTGGCCCATTTGGCGCGATTGGCGGTTTGATTCATATTGTCCATCAAGGGGTGATGAAAATTACTTTGTTTATGGCTGCCGGGAATTATGCTGAAACGCTTGGTATTCATAACGTTTCAGAATTATCGGGCGTCGGGCGGCGTATGCCCTGGACGACTGCGGCGTTTACGCTGGCGGCATTAGGGATGATCGGATTTCCGCCCTTAGCCGGGTTTGTGAGCAAATGGTATTTGGGGTTGGGTGCTTGGGAATCAGGTGCTAATTGGGTGTTGGCGGTATTGTTGATATCGGGCTTACTGAATGCCGCTTACTTTTTGCCCTTGCTTTACCGAGCCTGGTTTGAACCCAAACCGGCTGCCTGGCCGCAACCCAGAATCCTAAGTCGGGTTTTTGAAACCCATGCACTTTTGTTGTTTCCACCATTGGTGACAGCGCTCTTAGTGCTGTTGCTGGGCATTTTTGCTGGGCTGAATGTCACGACCTTGGGCTGGGTTCAGTGGCTCATTAATCAAGAGTTTTCACTATGACTATGCTAACAGAACAGTTGATTGGCTGGGTTTGGGTATGGCCAATGGTGTTAGCTGCCTTGATCGGTTGGCCACAATTACGACCATTTGCAATGTTAAGCTTGGTGTTAGCGGTTTTACCGGGTTGGGTGCTGTGGGGGTCTGCTTGGGGAATAGCGGATTTAGACGTTGACCCGATTCACCAAGCCTGGTCATTTTGGTTGTTGGGAAGTCAGTGGCGGCTGGATACGTTATCTCATAGCTGGCTAGGCTTGACCTTAATGGTGTGGACGCTGGCGGCGTTGCATTCGTTCGTCATGGTTTCAGCAAATAAAACGCGTTATGCACTGTTTTTTCTATTGAGCCTTTCAGGGAGTTTAATGTGGGTGCTGGCTGCCGATGCAGTGAGTTTCTATCTCGGCTTTAGCTTGATGAGTCTGAGTGCATGGGGATTAGTCATTCATGAAGGCACTGGCAAAGCGCTGCGTGCTGGCCGTTGGTATTTGGTTTTAGCGATAATCGGTGAACTTATCTTGTTTGTCGGTGTGGTTGCGCGAGCGGCTGAGACGGGAACTACTTTACTCAGTGATTGGCAGACCCTTGCCAGTTCGGATTGGATATTGGTCTGTCTGTGGTTGGGATTGGCGATTAAGGTTGGGGTGCCGTTGTTGCATGTCTGGTTGCCGCTAGCGCATCCGGCAGCGCCCGTGCCTGCCAGTGCGGTGCTGTCAGGGGTGATGATCAAGGCGGGTGTGATTGGTTGGTGGCTATTGTTTCCCAGCGAAGCAATGGCACAGTCGGCTTGGCCTGAATTTATGTTGTGGTTAGGGGTGGTCACGATGTTTTATGGCGCAGTGTTTGGGCTGATGCAAGATGACCCTAAAACCTTGCTCGCCTATTCCAGCATCAGTCAGATGGGTTGGCTGATTTGGGGATTGGGCTGGGTTTGGCAAATAGAGTCGCCGGAGATTGGCATGCTTTGGCTCAGTGCCTTTGCTTTGCATCATGGGCTGGTTAAAGGCGGTCTCTTTTTGAGTGTGGGTTGGATCAAACAGCCTTCGGTGATGGCTTCTCCATGGTTACGCACCCTAACTTGGGTTGGGGTTGTTATATTGGCGCTGGTGCTGTCGGGGCTTCCTTTGACCAGTGGCGATTGGGTCAAAACGGCACTCAAAGCAGAGGCGGAAAATATTGGCGCAACCGTGCCCTCTAGCCTACTTTGGCTAGGCGGACTAGCCACCGCGCTATTGATGGTTCGCTTCGTCAAAATACTTCGAAACTTGAGTGATCAAAAACTGACGCAAACGGCGAACCCTGTTTTAACAAAAAAGGTGATTGGGGTTTGGTTTAGTTGGGTCTCGCTGGTCGTACTGGTATTGGTTTGGCCTTGGTGGCAGGCCAATCATTGGATCACGGCCAATGTCTGGCAAGGCAGTGTGCATGGACTTTGGCCAATTGCGATTGCCATCATACTGATACAAATCTGGCACTGGCTGCGTTGGCCTGAGTTGACAACACCGCCTGGTGATGTGCTGGTCTGGTATCAATGGCTGGGGGGCAATGCGCAAAGTGGATTTAAACGCCTGAGTCGAAAATGGCAAGCCAATAAGCGCTTGGCAGTTCGACGTTGGCGTCATTGGCAAACGCGCTATCTGCTCAAAAACGATTGGCGATCTCGGGTCGAAGCCGTCTTCTCCGATTTGCAAATCATAGTTGGTAGCTTTATGCTGTTGGTTATCCTCATCGGGTTGAGTTTGTTTGGATGATAAATTTAATAAAGTTGTTATAACGTTATGTCTAAGCGCAATTCTTCAAAAAAATGGCTCGAAAGTGTTCAGTTGATTTTGCCCATGATTAAACAAGGTGCTGAAGTGAAGCGGTATCGGCAAACAGCGGGTTCTGATATACTTTTTGAACGATGATCTTTATTGATCGAATGATTTACATAAAGCCCAGCAATAACTGGATTATTATATCTGATGGAATAATCGATGAACTCCAACTTGGAATCGGCCAATACCGATGAACAAATACAGCAACTGCAAGCGGAACTAGAAACAGCCATAAAACACCTAGAAGAGGCAAGTCTCTTTGATAAGTTTAATTTTCAGTTGCCGGTACTGGAATTGGCTGGTCTTATGCTGTCACTCCCTAACGGTCTACAAAAACTTTATGCATTAGCCCCGAGATTGGATAACGCTGGGCTATTTGAGGGTTCTGACTGGGCTGATCCCGGTTCTTTACTGCCTCGGATGGTAAATAACACTCTTGAACAAGGGACTCAGCCCCTGGTTATGCTGGAATGTTTAAGTGAGTTACGGTTAATAGCCATTGTGAATGGTGAACATAGCCATGAAGGCGTGTCTGCAGAGCAAGCACGGCATTTCCTTACTCAAGTTCTTGCTCTGAATCTTAATCGATTATTCAGTGTTGCCAATGAGGCGCAGCGTATTCGGCTTGGTGATCTGGGGGAGGGAGTACAAGGCTTGTTCCAATTTTTATTGGCGCATATTGGTTTTGAAAATATTCTAGGCAGCCTGATTGATGAAATCTGGCGCATCCTGGCACAGAGACCAATTCAAGTCGATGGCATAAAAGTAATGGTCACCCAGATCGCGGTTACGTTGGCGCAAGGCGTTGGCGATATTGGTGAGGCGCGGTTAGGGTCGGATCGATTGATTAGTGCGCTGTTTGGCCCAACGCAAGGATGTCTTGATGATCCGGGGCTAGAGGCTTATCACGCGCGGCTAGAAGCAATGGACTTTGCCACACTTCAGCAGGAAGCTTATGGGTTTTCTCGAGCTATGCATGATGTGGGGTTGGTCTCCGATTATCATGCCAGTTACTTGCGTTGGTTACTTCATAACGATCAGAGTCAGTTAATAGCCGATGCACTGGGCTTGAGCAGTACGGGGTTGGATGTGCTACGCACTTATCAAAGCTTGATTCATACGCTTATCGAGGAAGCCATTTACCCACAAACGGCACAGACGGTATATGGGCTGGCAATGTTATTGGAGCGAGGTATTCTCTACTCTCCACCGATTGCGCCTGGATTGTGGCGTCAGCTGAATTTACCCCTTTCTGATCAGGTCAAATCCATGTTATTGACCGCTTATGGCGATGCGGTAACGCCTCGAGTACGCTTGCTGTCCGGGGTGATTGCACTGTTGGGTCAGCCTTTGGGGGTCGGTCAGGGGAATAACCCCACCTGTCAGGCCGCGCGTGCTATTTCCATGTGGTCTTACAATGATCCAGACTATTTATTGCATCTAATTTCACAGGCTATTCGTTTTGATAATATACAAATGAATTTTGAAGGGCAACCCATCGATTCTGCAAATTTACTGACTGGATTAGCAAGTAATATCCCTTTGGATACGGATCCAGTTTCAATTGTGCTGGTGCCTCATCTAGATCGGGTCTATTACGCTATGGGTCAAGCGTGTGCGGATCGAGGAGAAGATCCGCATCGTTGGATTAACCCTGAGTTTCATGGTTGGTGGGTCGGGCGTGAATTCCTTATTGCTGTGGATGTGGCCACTGGAAACTTAACAAGTGATTATGCGGATTATCTCGAACAGTTCTATCGCAGTTACCATCCGCTATATAACGGAAACCAGCCGTTAATACATCCGCAGCCAGCAGGGATTGCGGTAACCGATAGCAACGCACAGTTTGTCGGCTGGCATGCAATCACGCTATTGCGGGTTGCTCTTGATCAAAAAGATGTTATGCGTGTTTATTTTTATAATCCTAATAACGATAGCGGCCAGAATTGGGGGGATGAGGTCGTGGTTTCGACTCAAGGTTATGGAGAGCGTTTTGGTGAAGCGTCGTTGCCTTTTCCTGAGCTGGCATCACGTTTGTATATTTACCATGACGATCCAGTTCAATTGCATACAGAAGTCGCACTACCGATAGAAGAACTTAACCTAGTAAGGGGGATGGCTTTAAAAAGCTGGGCAGCGAATCGGCAACCGCTCGCTGTTTAGTTTTGATTTTATGTTAGCAGATTTAAAATATATCGTATTAATGTGTATTTCAATTTCTGTGTCTTATTGTAAATAAAAAGGAGTGAGCAAATGGCGATTACACCTGAATCAAAAATGTCCCAAGAGGTCTTGTCTTGGCGGGATACTTCGTTGGATTCAGTTCGTGGAACTGAAGCGCCCAAAGACCCGAATAAGGGGTATATTGCTCTGTTGGGGTGGAGTGTTAACGCTATCAAAGCAGCACAGAAATTTGATCGCCGATATATCGTGGTTGCCCCAGACTGGGCGGAGGATTTTTGTACAGCTAATAATATCCCTTATATTTCATGGAACTTTGAGCGTTTGAATGACCGTTCAATGGAAATTGCTGAAAAACTGAAAGCGGAAGGAGTGGATGTTGCAATCCCGCTTTTCGAGGAAACCGTTGAGTGGTCAGGAGCAATCAATTCTATTCTACTTAACAACCCCCGTATGTATGGCCAATCCATACTGTTTCGCGACAAGGCGCTGATGAAGCGTCGTGCACAGCTTGGCGGTATTCGCGTCGGGATTTTTGAAGAGGCACACGAAAAAGAAGATGTGGTTCGCTTTATGAAACGCGTTAACCAGACCTTACTTAAACTTGATGGTGACCCAGACGATCCTATTCATGTCAAAGCTTTCGATAAAGCAGGTTGTTTGGGGCATCGCATGATCCGCACGATTGAAGAAGTCGATAGTATTCCTGATGAAGAATACCCATTGTTGATGGAGAGCCACCTGGATGGTTGGGAGTTTGCGGTTGAAGCCTGGATTCATGATGGAAAGATCAAGTTTTTGAATATTTCTGAGTACGTCACCCTTGGTTATTCGGTATTTGTCCCTGCCACCAAAGAATTGGAAAGTTGGCGAGATGCGATTACCAAACAGGTAGAGTTATTGATTAAAACCTTTGATATTAAGTTCGGTCAGATTCATCCTGAGTATTTTGTGACCAGTGACGGCACCATGTACTTTGGCGAGGTTGCTTATCGTCCGCCGGGGTTTAAGGCTTTCGAATTGATTGAACGGGCCTATGGCTTTAGTGCTTACCAGGCTTCAATGCTGGTGTTTGATCCCAAAAGCACCCAGGAAGAGGTCGATGCATTCTTTCCACGTGAAGTGGTTGATGCCAAGGGCTATGCTGGTTGCTTTGGTGTATATCCAAGACGTCGAGTGGTCAGCAAGTTAGAGATGCCAAAGGAGTGTATTGAGCATCCTTACTTTGAGTCGCATGAGCTGGTGCCGCCAGTGGAAGAGACAGTTCCAGAACGAAATGCTTTCGGCACTCACTGGGGGCTCGTTTTCTTTTTTGGCGATGACCCGATCAAAATGCGAGATTTGCTGAAAGCCCAGGAAGAGTTAGATTTTTTCGTTTAGAGGCGTGTCACGGTTAATCCGTGACAAGACTTATTTTGTAAATCTTGAATTTGCATAACAATTTCAATTTACTTGTAAAAAAGGGAAGTTCACTTGCTTCCCCTTTTTTATGCCTTCATAAATGGATAGTCGGTATAGCCCTCAGCGCCAGACGTGTAGAAGGTGTTCTGATCGGGTGTATTAAGTTCAGCACCCGCCTCGGTGCGAGCCGGTAGATCCGGGTTTGCGAGAAAGGCTGTGCCGAATGCCACTGAATCGGCCATGTTTTTATTAATGGTTTCCGCAGCTTCTTCAACGCTATATCCCATATAAACCATTAGATGCCCAGTGTAGTGTTGACGAGCGATCTGAACGGCATTCGCTTTTTGTATCCCGAAAAAGTCTGCGCATTAGGGGTAGGTAAGCTAGGTCAAATTGGTTCAGATGCTTTGAGAGATACCGGATTAAGTTCTCTGGATCACTGTCTTTCATACCGTTGAAACTGTTCAGTGGTGATAGACGCAGACCAACACGTCCGCTACCAATTTCTTCAGTTACCGCTTCAAGGATTTCGGTCAGAAAGCGGGCATGATTTTCCTTGGAACCGCCGTATTCATCAGTACGTTGATTGGCACTATCACGCAGGAATTGGTCGATGAGGTAGCCATTGGCTCCATGGACTTCAACACCATCAAAACCCGCAGCGATTGCATCGGCAGCCGCCTTACGAAAATCCTGCACGATATCTGAGATTTCTGCTGGTGACGATTCATGCGGAACGGTATAGGGTTTTTTACCTTCTGGCGTATGGGTTTCGTCGTCAATAGCAATGGCACTTGGAGCAACCGGATCTTGGCCGTTATTAAACAATGGATGCGCAGCGCGACCTACATGCCAGATTTGCATAAATATGCGTCCGTCTGCTTTATGTACGGCTTTGGTTGTTTTTTTTCCAGCCTTCGATTTGCTCTGGAGAATAAATGCCAGGATCATTGCTAAAAGCAGAAGTTTGTGGTGTAACCATAGTGCATTAGCTGATAATTAACCCTGCGCTGGCTCGCTGTGCATAGTATTCGGCCATCAGCTCATTGGGTAAATGGTTAATGGCTCTGCAACGCGTCAGTGGTGCCATAACAAAGCGATTTGGGATGGATAGGTCGCCCAGCTTTACAGACTGAAAAAGGGAAGCAGTTTCTTTTGGCATAGCTCCTGAATAATGCAGTAATAGGGTATTGGGTTAAGGTTGAAACTCGTTATTTGACCTGAAAGGCGTTGTGCCTTGGGTGCCATCTATTATTCTAAGAGTCTACTCTTTCGTGTCGATTGAATGTCAGTCATCTTTAGCAGTAATCTGAATACGATAAAAGAATCATTTAACTTTAGGTGGTTTTAATGATTAATTTATTTGATGAATGGAAAGAGAAAAATGAATTGTTTTGTTTATAAATTGCTTTATAAGTGAAAAACAGCAATTAGTCATGTAAGGTTTTTTAAAGTTAATCTAATAATCAATCACTTTTGAGTGGAGGGCGTTCAAAATTCTGTGTCAGGTTTGATTTAAATATCCAGTACGCTATCTAGACGACCTTCAAAATAAATATCTAACTGAGACAATGCCTGGCTCCAATTCTGGATTGGCATCGTCCATTTCTCTGTGGCATTCAATATGCCAGCGTACAGTAATTTTAACAAGCTATTTTCATTGGGAAAGGCGCCCTTAGTTTTGGTCAATTTACGAAATTGACGATGAACAGCTTCAACCGCATTCGTCGTATAAATTATTTTCCGAATGGCTTGAGGGTACTTGAAGTAGCCCGATAAATGATGCCATTTTCTACGCCAGGACTTGATTACAATGGGATAGAGTTCGCCCCATTTGTCTTCTAATTCATCTAAAGCCACTTCGGCAGCATCTTTACTGGTAGCGCGATAAACAGGCTTTAAATCAGCCATAAATGCTTTCTGATTTTTTGAAGCAACATATTTCATTGAATTACGTATTTGATGAATAATGCACAGCTGAACTTCTGTTTGAGGAAAAATACTTGCAATGGCTTCAGGGAAACCAGTCAGCCCATCAACACAGGCAATCAAAATATCCTCAACACCTCGATTCTGTAGATCTGTCAATACGGTTAGCCAATAGTTGGCACCTTCACTTTCTGATAGGTAAAGACCGAGGATCTCTTTTTCACCCGTGAGTGTCAGGCCTAACAGGGTATAAATAGCCTTACCAATATAACGACCTTCTTCTTTGACTTTATAATGAACGGCATCCATCCAGACGATTGGGTAATGGCTTTCTAATGGCCTTTCTTTCCATGCATTTAGTTCGGGTAACAATTGGTCTGTTACGGCAGTAAGTGCGCCCGTAGAGATCTCAACGCCATACATATCGTGAATATGGTGCTTAATATCACGATAGCTCATGCCATGGCTAAACAATGAAAGAACTTTACGATCAATTTCTGGTGTCAGTGTGGTCTGATTTTTCTTGATTAACTGAGGCTCAAACGTGCCTGCTCTATCTCGTGGGGCATCAAGCTCAAATGTTCCTGAACCTGTTTTAATTGTCTTTGAACTGGTGCCATTTTTTCTGTTGGGATGCTCATTGCTTGATAAATGATGATTGAGTTCAGCAGTGATTGCCGCCTCGGTGAGTTGCTTTATCAATGGCATTAAAATGCCACCTTTACCTGTTAGATCTTTTCCGGATTGTAAGTCCTCTAAAGCTTTGTCGAAATCAAATGAGTGTGTCATGCTTACTCCTTATATGCGTAGGCATTAAGTTTAAGTGAATGACACAGATTTTTGAACACTACCTATTTATTCGGGAATGAACTTCATACTATTTCCTTACTAAAGAAACATCACTAAGCGAAATTGATACTACAGCCAAATAACCACTTCGAAGTGTAGTTCACCAATCACCTCTCTCCCTTCCCTCTTAAACCT
>PEWX01000019.1 GCA_002779995.1 Piscirickettsiaceae bacterium CG07_land_8_20_14_0_80_44_28 | reverse complement strand
TTTAAAGAGCGGCAAACCTTTTGATCCAGAATATAGGAATTGTGTTTGATTTTTAAAATCAAACACGGTATCTGGTCACTTTTAGCGGCTATTTAGCTTATTTTGGGTACAGTTTTTCAGGCGAAATAATTGGGTTGGTGAGGATTTGTGCATGATCCCCCTGAATCGCTGTGTAAAAGCAGCTTTTGCGGCCCGAATGGCACGCCGGGCCGGTTTGATCGACCAGTAATAAAATGGCATCGCCATCACAGTCAAAGCGTAACTCTTTTAAACGTTGAATCTGGCCGGATTCCTCGCCCTTGCGCCAATAAGCTTGGCGCGATCGTGACCAATAGCAGACACGTTGTGTTTGTAGGGTTTCTAACAAGGCTTGACGATTCATCCAAGCCATCATCAGCACCTCTAAGGAATCATATTGTTGAGCGATGGCTGGGATCAGTCCTTGATCATCAAAGCGGACGTTTTCGAGCAGTTGTGTCCAGTCAAACTGATGACCTTGATGGGCTTTTTCAAGTTGCTTAAAAGTTAATGAACCGGACATAGGGCTTTTCTCATAGCGTGTTAGGGGTTATTTTTTTCGTTTGGCCGCAGCAAAGGCTTGCGCAAAAGGGTTGTTAGAAATGGTTTCTTTGGCAACGGGGGCTTTTTTGACGGCCACTTGTGACTTACGGCCTTTCTCGAGCATGGCCAAGAATAATTCGACTGTGGCGCGGGCATCGGCCAGCGCATCATGCGCATCGCCCGGAAAGGGTTTGCCCAGAATTTTTTCATAGGCGTCGGTCAGTTTTGGGGTTTTATAAAACCAATACATTTTTTCAGATTGCCAGCGCAATGCACCGATCAAGTCTTTGGAAAGTTCAGCGGCATCCAACCAGTTGTTATAGTCTAAATCAAATTCTAGCAGTTTCTTTTCAGCACTTTTTTGTAGATACGCAAAGTCGGATTCAGTGCTGTAAGCTAAAACGATATCGGCTTCGGCTAAAACCGCATGAATCTGCGGCCAAGCTTCGGTCAGGAAGGGCGCATCCTTCACCATTTCCGTGCAAATATTGTGCTTCTCATTTTCGGGAATGTCATAGCCGGGATTAATCAGTTGATTGAGCAGGTTATTGCCTTCTAAATCACAAACGGATACCTGGATAATATCTGCTGACTCTTTGGTGCAAATATCGGTGGCTTCGATGTCGATACAGACCACTTTTTTGCCTTTGAGCGCCTGATCGTGTTCTTTGAGTTTAAACAGCGCATCATTACGGCGCTCTCGAATGAGGTTGAGGACTTCAGAATCGGTAAATTCACTGATTAGGTCGGTGAGTTTTGTTTTGAGTTTTTTGATCGATTGCGTCAAGGATTTTCTGACAGCCTCATCTTCACTGGCTTTTTCAATAAAGGCTTCGACCGATAGGGTTTCTGCGCCGACAACTAGATTGGCGAGCATGTCTTTAATAATGGCTGGCGTATTAAATTGAAATGCTTCAAGCGGTGGGATTTTTAAGGTGGCGGTTAATAACGCCTTTTCGCCTTTTGCCGGTGAAGCAATGACTTGAATCCCTTTAATATTGAGGCCGTCTGAAGCAGCGACTGCAACAATGTATTCTTTAATGGGTTGGTTGCGCTTATCGATAAAAATTAATTGGGCTTGGCTCATGGTCAATAGGGATTCTTAAAATAAAAAGGAGTGTATTTTAGCAGTTTGCACCGGGTGTGGGCGGAAACTTATCATCTCCTTGGGGTTAAAAATGCATCAAATTGGTCAAGTAATTTGTTGAAATACTATCAAAAATCAATTTTATAAGGGTATGTTTTTTTTTGCATTGACTTGAATCATATGATTCTATAGTGTTGTTAGATAAATTGATAGGCAATATAGGGTCAATAAAATGAAGTCAATTCAGTTGGCAGCTGTTCTGGGATTGTGTCTATTGCTCTCGGCCTGCTTTAAACAGACAGAATATGAACGCTTAAAAATTTCCAGTACCACCTGGATTGGCTATGTGCCGTTATTTTATGCCAAAGAAAAGCAATGGCTTGACGGCTATAACATTAAGCTGACTCAAGTGGTGTCATTGAGTGAAAACATGTATTTGTATGAAGCGGGCAACACGGATGCCTACGTTGGAACGCAATATGAATATCAGTTACTGTCTAAGAAAATGCCAGAATTAAAACCTGTGCTGTTCTTTGATCGTTCTAATGGGGGGGATATGATTCTCGCTAACCAGTCGATTGAAGCATTGAAACAAGCCCAGCAGATTGAAGCCTATTTGGAATTGGATTCAATCAATTATGTATTGTTGCAGGATTTTATTGAAAAGCATCAAATCACGGCACAGATTCAATATAACAATAAAGATCAAGCCGAAATTTCGGTAATGAAGGCGCAACCAGATAACAACACGCTTGTGGTTAGTTATGATCCTTATCACTATCAACTCAAAAAAAATGGTTTCAAAGAAATCGCGTCGACAGCCAATATTGATGACTTAATGGTGGTGGATGCCC
Organism: Piscirickettsiaceae bacterium CG07_land_8_20_14_0_80_44_28; assembly: GCA_002779995.1. Lineage (GTDB taxonomy): Bacteria > Pseudomonadota > Gammaproteobacteria > Thiomicrospirales > Thiomicrospiraceae > Hydrogenovibrio. Next base: position 4,604 of record PEWX01000019.1, on the reverse strand, counting down.
TCTTTACTTCTCAAGCAGCTTTAGATAAACATCAGGCGCAGTTTTTGGCATTGAAAAAGATGGTGAATGATGCTTTGGCGGTGTTAAAGGCCGATCCAGACGCTTTTTATCAAACCATTAAACCGCATTTACGAGGGATTCGGTATGAGGAATTTTTAAAGTCACTGACCAAAATTATGTGGCTAGAACCTCCTATTTCTGAAAAATTGATGCAGAGAATCCAAACATCTGGCTTGCCAACCGATGGGGTGTTATAGATGATGACCATCTATCGTTTTTTTGGCATTGTTTCGTTGCTCGTAGGCGTAGTTTCCTATGGCTTAATTATTGATTATTTTTATGGACAACGTGATCAAACTGCACAAGTTATCCTCAAGGATCTAAAGGCCGATTTATCGGAATTATCCTATACCTTATCGAAAAATATTGATTCAGACGATGATATTATCGGTTCTCGTGCTCAGTTGGATTGGGTGGCGGCCAATAATGATTTTATCAAAGCCATTTCCATATTTGATGGACCACGGTTGATAATATCTTCTGATCCACATCATCTTTCCGTTCCTGAGAAGGTGCAGTCCATTTCTGAAACCGTTGTGCATCCGTATAGGTTTTTAACGCAAAAACAGGCACTGATGACGAACTTGCGTTTTTACCAAGGTGCAGAGTTAAAGCGTTACAGCTTATATATTTCGCTAGACCCGACAGAAATTGAGGCCTATTTTGTCGAAGGTGAGCAAAAGTTTTTGATCTATTTTGTATTGTTACCTTCACTATTGGTGCTCTTGGTGGCGATGCTCATGCATCGTTATTTGGTCACTCCTTTACGCCGTTTGCGGCAGTTTGCTTATTACCATGACCGAATTCCCCCCAAACAACGATTGCGAGAAATTGAGTCGATCCGCTACTCGATGATGAATACCTTTAAACGGTTAGATAATGAGCAGAGAGCTTTGTATCGGAATGCCCGCACTGATTCGCTAAGCGGGCTTTCCAATCGCCAAGCGTTACAAGAGTACTTAAAGCAGACGATTGCCGATTCAGAAAAAACCCACAGTGAATTTGCTTTTTTGTTTTTAGACTTTGATGATTTTAAAGCCGTGAATGATTCGCTTGGGCATGATATTGGCGACCAAGTCATTCGTGAAGCTTCAAATATATTGGTTTCAGAGGTGCGCCATCATGACTTTATTGCACGAGTGGGGGGCGATGAGTTTGTCATTATTTTGAAACATTATCCAACCATTGATGCGCTGGGTAAAGAAATCAGTGACTTGCAAATGGCTTTAAAAACGGCTGATTTAGCCGGTGAGATGAATATTCATATTAACACCAGCATTGGGGTGGCTTTTTATCCCAAGGATGGGGATGATTATCTGTCGTTAATGCAAAAAGCCGATATTGCCATGTTCCAGGCAAAACGGGAAGGAAAGTCGCGTTATCATTTCTATTCAGAATTGCTTAATGATCGCGTTCAAAGAAATATCTATTTAGATAAAGCCATGCGACAGGCAATGTTAAATGATGAATATCGTTTATTTTATCAGCCTAAAATTGATCTCGATACCCATGATATTGTTGGTGCCGAAACGTTAATACGGTGGATTCAACCGGATGGGAAAATCATTTCGCCGGTTGAGTTTATTCCACTGGCGGAAGAAAATGGCTTCATTGTTGAACTTGGTCACTGGGTGTTGGAATCGGCATTAAAGCAACTGCAAATCTGGCAGAGTCAATGTCCGGATTTTGTGTTGTCGATTAATGTGGCCACCAAGCAATTGCTGGAAGAAGATTTTTTAGATCGCTTTAGGGAGTTGATGGCACTCTATGAAATTCAACCTAAAAATGTCGATTTAGAAATTACCGAATATCTGTTTTTAGAGCAGAATGAACGTAATACCGGGATTATTGACGAGCTTCGCCAACTGGGGGTATCGATTTCTTTAGATGACTTTGGAACCGGTTTTTCATCCTTGTCCTATCTTAAAAAATTCTATGTCGATCAGATCAAAATCGATAAAGCCTTTATTGATGATTATCAATCGGAAAGTGGCGCCATTTTTATTGAAACCATTATTCGTATGAGTGAGAGTTTGAAAAAGCATATTATTGCCGAAGGGGTTGAAACCGAGCAGCAAGCAGACTATTTGCGGCAGGCAGGATGCCACTATGCGCAAGGATTCCTATTTTCAAAACCCTTGCCCTTAGCCGACTTTGAAGCCTATTGTCAGCAGAAAAAGCTTTTGTGTCACTCTCCCGCTTAAAAATGGCCAGGCCTGGCCATTTTTAACGCTGTTTTAGAAGTTGCCTCGAATACTGAAAGAGGGTAAAAAGGGCAGGCCGCTGACGGTGTCCGGGTTGTTATAGTTGGCATAATCTGCTTCATATTCATAACCAATCGTGTTGCCATCCGCATAAAACAAGCTGGTGAGATTGAGTAGTTCAAAACGCATCTCTAAGTCCCAATGCTGGTATTTGACTTGACGCGCCATAGACAGATCCAAACGGGTTTGAAAGGGTAGGCGGTTGCCATTGGTTTTGCCATAAATCGGATTCCAATAACATTGGGTGTTATTCGGCGTGGATGCCGAACAGTTGGCTTGGCTGTTGGGGATGGCGATATATCCACGGCCAATCACTTCGGTATAAGGTTGGCCTGACTGTACTTTTAAACTCAACCCCCAAGTCCACTTTGACCAATTGCCGCTAAAGGGTTGCGCCCAAACCATATTAAGGGTGTGTGGCTGATCCCCGTCAAATAGCCGATCGGCAGTGGGTGCGTTGCGATCAGAACGGGTGGATTCTAAGTAGCTGTAACTTAACCATCCGTAAGCGCCATTTTGCCATTGTCGTTTGAGCAGAATGTCCAGCCCCTGTGCTTGGCCTTTGCCTTCATTAGCAAAATTTTCCGGACGGGGGCGCGATACCACCAATTTGCGCATGGGTTTTTGATAAATTTCGATTTGTGATGACCAGGTTTCATTCCACTGTGTTTTGATGCCTAGAATACGGTGCTCGGCTTGAGTCATCACCAAATCAGGATTGCCTAGCGATTTGGAAATTTCATTGCCTTGCGGGACTTGTGCATATTGCCCCCAGCTGGCGGTGAGAAGGTTTTGAGTATTGAGATCATATTCCAATGTCATGCGCGGCGAAAGCTGTTGATAAGGGCTGTTTCCATAATCATATCGGCTCATTCTTAAGCCAAATTTTCCATAAAGTCGATCCGTGAGTGGGCGGTTTAAGGTCATGTAACCCGCAAGTTGGTCGCCATCGAAGGTCTGACCAATGTCTTGAGCCGTGCTTTCGGTCAGTGAACAGTCCGGTTGACCTTCCCGGCAGGGGTTGGTGATATAGCCGGAGAGATTAAAGCGGTATTGATAATAATCGACGCCCGCCTGCCAAAGGTTTTGGTCGTCAGTTAGCTGCCATTGCGGTAAAAAGAAGCGGGTGTCGCCTTGTTGTTTAAACTGATATGGCGCGCCAGGCGTGGGGTCGGAAGCTTGCTGGGTGCCAATTTGAAAGCGATTATACGGTTTGAGTTGGCCAACTCGGAGGGTTTGTTGCAGCGCATGGGTGAGTGGTTGTTTCCAGTTGAGTCCATAGGTTTGGAAGGCGGTATCACTGGCAAGTTCTCCTGCTAAGGCCGGATCTTTATTGATATCCTTCGGGTCGGTCAAATTGATTTTGAGGGCATCATCGGCACTGAACATCGACAACTCAATATGACCGTTTTCTAATTCATAGCGATACTTGGCTTGTAAATCCCAAAATTGCGGGAACTGAGTGTAGGTATTATCAGAATCGCCCAGCTTTCCGGTCGTGGGTAACAGCAAATCAATATAACTGCGGCGAACGGCAAAATAACCGGAGCTGTTTTCTGAAATCGGCCCCTCAATGCGTGCTGACGAATCATAAAAACCCACCTGGTAACTCTGGCTGAGTTTTTTCGAATTGGGCGCACGCGTCCGCACATCAATGACGCCGCCTAAGCGATCACCATATTCCACACCAAAACCGCCCAGATAGGTTTTGAAGTTATCAATGAGATCAGGATTTAAAATGGAATAAAATCCGCCGACATGATAAATGTAACCCACGGGTAAGCCGTCAATCCAAGTAAGGTTTTCATTGGCATTGGAACCCCGAACAAAAAAACCGGAACTGCGCCCTTGGCCGCCACTGGCAGTAACCACGCCCGGTAAGGTTTTAATCGCGCCTAAAGGATCCCCTTGGGTGCCGGCCACGCCTTTGAGTTCGGTAATGTTGAGCTGAATTTGCGAGGCTTCGGTATCTAGTGTTGAGGTTGATGGGGTGGTTTCCGGTGCTTGGCCGGGCACGCCGCCCTGAGTGGTTTGATCGCTAACCGTAATAGGCGCCAGCTCGGTGACTTCAGCGGTAACCGCCGATGAAATGGCTAATCCAATAATGACGATAAACGGGGGATGGAAGTATTTTAGCATGGTAACAACTTGGTTAAATAACGATGCAACTATTATACACAATGGTTACAATAGGCACTAAAAATCACCAGGCCTTATATGTTGAAAGTGTTCTCCAGAAGTGGAGAATTTACTAGGGACGCTTAGTAAAAGGATAGAGAG
>PEWX01000021.1 GCA_002779995.1 Piscirickettsiaceae bacterium CG07_land_8_20_14_0_80_44_28 | reverse complement strand
AATCCCCCCGAAAAATAACCGAGGTCAAAAGTAGAATTTTCTCGTAAACTAAACGCAGGAGATTCTTATGAAAAGATCAAAATTTACAGACAGCCAAATTATGGCAATACTAAGGCAAAACGAATCTGGCGAAAAAGTTCCAGACCTTTGCCGAGAGCACAATATCAGCAGTGCAACCTTCTATAAGTGGCGAGCTAAATATGGCGGTATGGATGCCTCCATGATGAAGCGTCTAAAAGAACTTGAGGATGAAAACCGTCGGCTCAAAAAAATGTATGCCGAAGAGTGTTTAAAATCACAGCTTCGTCAGGAAGCACTAGAGGGAAAGTGGTAAAGCCATCTCAACGGCGAGAGATGGCGCAGAAGATTGTAAATACCACAACAGTAAGTATTAGATTAGCTTGTGAAGCGTTTGGCATTAGCCAAACTTGCTACCGTCACAAATCAAAATTGAGTACGGAAAATGAAGTCATTGCAGACTGGTTGTTGCGTTTAACGACAACACATAAGCGTTGGGGGTTTGGCCTATGCTTTGACTACCTGCGAAATGTAAAGCACTTTAGCTGGAACCATAAACGAGTGTATCGAATTTATCGAGAACTCGAGCTCAACTTGCGCATCAAGCCAAGACGGCGATTAAAAAGAAACAAGCCCGATGCTTTGAGTGTGCCGACAGCAGCCAATCAAGTTTGGTCGATGGACTTTATGTCTGACACTTTAAAAGACGGACGAGCAATACGAACCTTCAATGTTATAGATGACTACAACCGAGAAGGACTCTGTATTGATGTTGATTTATCATTACCAACGGCAAGAGTGATTCGTTCACTTGAACAGATTATAGAGTGGCGAGGCAAACCTGATGCTATCCGGTGTGACAATGGCCCGGAGTATATCAGTCACACACTGACTGAATGGGCTGAAAGGGAAGAAATAAAGATATTGTTCATTCAGCCAGGTAAACCGACTCAAAATGCTTATGTTGAACGGTTTAATCGAACCGTACGGCACGAGTGGCTAGAATTACATTTGTTTGAAAGTATCGAACAGGCGCAATTACTCGCAACCCAATGGCTATGGACATATAATAACGAACGACCACATTCAGCAATTGGCAGAGTACCGCCAAAGAAACTGCTGGAAGTGGCTTAATCCTCTACTTTTAATCTCGGTTATAAACGGGGGGATTACACAGGCTCTCGGCCAACTTAAAAGGCCATTAACCAATCAAAGGAAATTGTTGCAACAAGGCGGTTCTGGTACATCGACTTACTATCGACTTAGTCCCTTAGAACAAATTGGTTTGCCGGCATCGAATCGTGACCACCTAGACTCCGATCGTGACCACCTAGACTCCGATCGTGACCACCCTCGCGACCAATACTTAGATGTTATGCAAAAAATAGCCAATTTATCGGAAAGACCTCCCAGTGTGACAGGATGAGAATGACATCAAGGCGGTGAAAAACGACTTGCCCAGTCAAGGGGTTGCTGTACCGGGTCACGGAGCTATTGTATCTGGCCAGACCACTCCACACTGCTCCAAACTGGCGGCTTGCACCAGACTACCGGCACAGAGCGAGAAGATAACTAAAATGTATTTCATAAAGCACTTCCTAATTGGCGAAATGGGCGTGTAGCCCGAGCATTAAACTCAACTTGGTTTCGATTTGCTGTAATTCTGCGGGGCTTAAATGGCTGAGCACTTGCACATCTATACGGCTTTTATCGATGGCTCGTGCTTGTTCTAACAACGCAAAAGAAGTTTTTAGCAAATGGTCGCGCGCGGGTATTTCAACCCTGAAGGCGCCGAGTTCTGGGCGATATTGCGTGCTTAAAGGAACCACAAATATCACAGGCGATCCCGCTTCTATTAGCCGAGTTTGCGTCAAAATAATCACCGGCCTAAGCTTGCCTATTTCTTGGCCTTGATTGGGATTAAGCCTTGCCACCACAATTTCACCACGGCTTAAGGTCATCGCCACCAACCTTCAGTTGATTCAGCCTCTAGGCGGGTATTTTGACTTTCTAACTCAGCGGTTTGCTGTTTCAATTCTTGAGCTAACTTTGGGTTTTGTTGCAAACTTTGGGCGGCTTTAATCATTTCTTGCAACTGAAGTTCTTGCTGTACTTGTTGGACATAATTCTCAAGCGCATTTCTGGCAAAATCAGATAAAGAGATTTGTTGTTGCGCAGCTAGGCTTCTGATTTTTTGCGCTAGGCTGTCTGATAGTCTTAGGGTTAAGGCACTCATGATCTGCTCCTGTATTTAAACATGGTTAAATTGTATCACGGTTTGTCTTACAAAGCGTTTTACCCGATTTAGTCATTGACGAACGCCTTGAGTAGCGTAGGTTAAGGAGTCTTCTAGCCATTGGTTTAAACTTTTAGGTTCTGCTTGGGCTAACAACACAATTTTTTCATGGCGTTGCTTGTTTTAACCGGGGTCAGAGTAGAATTGTTTTGTTCATTTATTGTCGCACCTGCACTATTTGGCTGTAAACCGCACAATTTTTGGCCAGGCCTGGTAGTTTTTGCAGGCTTTTGGCGTAGGTTTGGTGGCTGATGTTTTCAAGACGGCTAAAGTCTTTTTGCACTGGGCAAAGATGAATGAGGCCGTTAAGCACTCGGGGGGTTCACTCACACCCGAGCAAGCTCTAGGATGGCGAGAAGCCTATAGAGACTGTTTGAA
>PEWX01000072.1 GCA_002779995.1 Piscirickettsiaceae bacterium CG07_land_8_20_14_0_80_44_28 | reverse complement strand
AACTGGTTTTAAACAGTAATGTTAGGTTTTTGGTATTCATTGTTTGTTCCTTCTGAGGGTAATTGGGAGCGTATTGATTAACACTGGACATTCTACAATAAGTCGAGCGTTAATGTTTACTTAAAATTCTGAATAACTTTAGCGGCTTTTTTCTCTAAAAACAACCTCTTTTCCTTAGATTTTGGTAAAAAAGTGTCAATTAGCGTAAAATGCTTTTTTTTTGTCAGTTTAGATGCAAAATTTATGTTCCTATTTCTTTCTTAGGCATAATGGGATTGTATCCGAATAATGTCGGTATGGAGAGGTTTAAAGCACTCGGTGTTACAGGTAGAACAAATCAATTTTAACGATAAGCAATCGATTGTAAGCGCACTCAAGCAGACGTTAACCAAAGACCGATTTCGTTTACAGCAGCAGTTTCGTCAATTTAGCGCTTTGCCCCCTAAATCTTCTGATATTCCGCCGCATTTTTCTGAAAATCCAAAATGGCTGCAGTTTTGTCAGCAACTCACTTTGTCTGTTAATACTGTCGCGACGCATCAACAATTGGTACCCAAAATACGTTATGAGACCTTGCCCGTCGCGGAACGTCGTGATGAGATTTTATCGCTGATTCAACAGCATCAAGTGGTGGTGATTGCTGGAGAAACGGGATCTGGTAAAACCACTCAGATTCCTAAAATTTGTTTGGAGGCGGGTCGAGGGGTGTTCGGGCGCATTGGCTGTACTCAGCCTAGACGCCTGGCGGCAAGGAGTGTGGCGGAACGCATTGCGGAAGAATTGGGGTCTAAGCTTGGCGAGTTGGTCGGTTATCAAGTTCGATTTCATGATCAAGTTCATGAAAACAGTTTATTGAAAGTAATGACCGATGGTATTTTATTGGCGGAGGTTCAAAAAGAACCATATTTAAATCAATATGATACGTTAATTATCGATGAGGCGCATGAGCGCTCGATTAATATTGATTTTTTATTGGGTATTCTTAAAAAACTGTTACCCAAACGACCCGATTTAAAATTAATTATTACCTCTGCCACCATTGACACCCAACGATTCTCTGATTTTTTTGAAGGCGCGCCGATTATAGAAGTCAGTGGCCGAACCTATCCGGTGGAAGTTCGCTATCGTCCTTTAATCAAAGCCAGCGATGATGAAGGCAATGAATTTGAACAGGATATGCCTACGGCAATTGGCGCTGCCCTAGCTGAATTATCAGCAATTGATCCGTTTGGCGATGTGTTGGTTTTTCAGACCGGTGAAAGGGATATTAAGGAAACGGCAGAAGCGCTGCGAAAACAACATCTCAAAAATACCGAAATCGTGCCGCTGTATGCGCGGCTCAGTATGGCCGAGCAAAATAAGGTGTTTCAGACTTCTAGCAAACGCCGGGTGATTTTATCAACCAATGTGGCAGAAACCTCGCTCACGGTGCCAGGAATCAAGTTTGTGATCGACCCAGGCCTGGTCAGAATTAGCCGTTATTCGGTGCGTTCCAAGGTTCAGCGATTACCCATCGAAAAGATTTCACAAGCTTCTGCCAATCAACGCGCGGGTCGTTGTGGGCGAGTGAGTTCGGGGGTGTGTATTAGACTCTATGAGGAAGACGACTTTGCCAGTCGTGCTGCCTTTACCCCGCCGGAAATTCATCGGACTTCTCTGGCAACGGTGGTGTTGCAAATGGCGCAAATGCGCTTGGGCTCGCCCAAGCATTTTCCGTTTATCGAACCGCCGGAAGACAAGGCATTAAATGATGGCTTTCGACAATTACAAGAGTTGGGGGCTTTAGATGAAAAGCGAAGTCTGACTGAAACAGGTCGTCAACTGGCAAAATTGCCATTAGATCCGCGTATGGCCAAAATGGTGTTAGAAGGGCAGAAAAATGGCGTGCTGGCTGAAGTACTGATTATTGCGGCCGCCATTAGTATTCAAGACCCACGGGAGGTGAATGAATCGACTCGTCAAGCAGCCAATCAAGTTCACAAAGTATTTGAAGATCGTCGATCTGATTTTTTATTTTTCCTTAATTTATGGCGTTTTTATGAAGAGAATCGCCGCCATTTAAGTCAAAACAAACTCCGAAAATTATGCAAAACCCATTTTCTGTCCTATTTGCGAATGAAAGAATGGCACGATTTGTTTTTTCAGTTGGAAATGAACTTAAAACGCATGGGCATTAAAGTCGGGGATTTGCATTTATATGAAGAGGTTCAGCAAGGTAAAACCGTCACCGAACGATTATCGGATCTGCATACGATGGCGGTGCATCGTTCTTTAATGGCGGGGTTGTTAGGGAATATTGCCATGAGAGACGATGAAAACAGTTATCTTGGCGCCCGAAATACTAAATTATTTATTCATCCCAGTTCCGCATTATTCAAACAAAAACCCAAATGGTTGTTGTCCGGTGAACTGGTGGAAACCACTAAACTCTATGCGCGAAACAATGCGGTGATTGATGTCAATTGGATTGAAGCTTTGGCGCAACATCTGATCAAACGGCATTATAGTGACCCACATTGGCAGAAAAAATCAGGGCAAGTGGCGGCCTTTGAGTCGGTAACGCTCTATGGGTTGCCAATTGTCAATCGCCGTCGTTGCAATTATGGCCCGATTAATCCGGTCGAATCCCGAAAGTTGTTTATACAGTTTGGTTTGGTGAAGGGTGAAATGAATACCAAAGTGGATTGCTTGATTCATAATCAGCAACAAATCGCTGAGATTCATAAACTGGAATCCAAGCTCAGGCGGCCGGATTTTTTAGTTGAGGAAGCGGTGTTGTATGATTTTTATGATGCCCGTATCCCAGCTCACATTTATAACCAGCCGGCATTTGAAACCTGGGTAAAGCAGACCCAAAAGAAAGACCCTGACAAAATCCAATCGCTCTATTTAGCGCGTGATTTTTTATTGAAACAAACGGTTGATGACAGGGTTGCAACGGATTATCCCGATCAGCTGCGGATTAAAAATCAACTGAATTTACACGTTGATTATCAATTTGAACCTGGAAAGGTGGTTGATGGCTTGGTCGTCAAATTGCCGTTATCCGCCTTGAATCTGGCACAATCAGCTGATTTTGAATGGTTGACGCCCGGGTTATTAAAAGAAAAAACCGCCTTTTATATCAAGGCCTTGCCCAAAAAGTTGCGTAAGCAATTTATTCCGGCACCGCAAACGGCCGAAGCCGTGTTGGCAGACATGTCGCCCACTAAACGAATTGAGGGTCGCACAGCAGATTACCTTACCCAACTGGTTTGGGCACTGAATCGCCGTGCACAAAATCGAGTAGCAGTCGCCGATTTTGGCGAGGGGGGGTTACCTGAATATTTAAACCCCTATTTTGTGTTATTGGATGATCAGGGCAAAAAAATTGCTGAAAACAGTGATTTGGAAAAACTGAAAACAGACTATTTACATCTGGTTGATGCCCGTATTCAGAAACACCAATCGCATCAACAAAGCGAACATCGCATTGTTGACAGTTGGAACTTTGGCGACTTAGCCGATTCAAAAACCATCCGTTCGCAGGGACTGGAAATGGTTGCCTATCCTGCGTTACAAAAAGTCGATAATCATATTGAATTAACGTTGTTGGGGGATAGAGATGAAGCCGAACAACTTCATCGTGAAGCGGTAATATCACTTATGAAACAGGCGCTTGCCGACAAAGAAAAATATTTACAGAAAAAACTCCCCTTGCAAAAAGCCTGTTTGTGTTTTGCACCCTATGGTAATTGTCAGTCGTTAACACAGCAAATTATTGATCGCGCCTTATTGGAATGGCTACCGGATGCTGAAAAGATTCGCCGTCAAACCGATTACGAGCAACGGTTAGTAGAGGTAAAAACTCACTGGATCGAAACCGCACAGCAATTAGCCAAACAGGTTACCGAGATACTGACGCAGCATCAAAACATTGCCAAGCAGATTAAAGGCAAGGTGCCGGCTCGTTGGTTAGCCTCGGTGGCAGATGTTCGAGGGCAATTAGATGGATTGATTGACGCCACCTTTGTTCGAGACACCCCTGAAAACTGGCTGAAGCAATTACCCCGTTACCTGCAAGGCATTGAAAAACGGTTGGAAAAAAATGATCTGGATCCGGCCAAAGATCAGAAAATGATTGGTGAGATTCAACCTTTATTGGATCGTTATCAGTCGCTGGCGCAATCGCCGGCTTATCAACTTCACCCAGGCCTGGTTGAAATTCGTTGGTTAATCGAAGAATTGCGGCTTTCTTTATTTGCACAACCGATGAAAACCCTTAAGCCAGTGTCGATTCCTCGGATACAAAAAAAACTACAGGCTTTGTAACCGCTTTTTAAGAAAAGTAGCTATTGGTCATAAGGAAAGCTTATGCCATAATAAGGCTAAGTTGATTTATCTTTTTAATTTATCGAAGGGAGTTTAGGGTTTTATGATTTTTTTAAATACACAATCCGGTTTGTCATGGCGTTTGGTTGTTGGTCTTGGCTTAAGTACGTTACTGAGTGTTGGTTTGTTGAGCGGTTGTAGTGAAGAATCGAAACAAAAAGCCAGTGATGCCATTGAAAATGCCAAAGAGATGGCACAAGATTCCATGGACAAAGCACAAGAAACCCTAGAAGAGTCGGTTGATGAAGCCAAGGAAAAAGTGGGAGAAGTCACTGGTTCGGTCGCGGACTCCGTGACGGAAACGGTTGAAGAAACTTACGAAAAAGCCAAGTCATTGAGTGCAGATGAACCGGCTGCCATATTATTGGCTGAAAATACAACCTCTGGGGTCGAGCTATATCAGTCTTGTATTGGCTGTCATGGAGCTAAAGGGGAAGGTAGCATAGGGCCAAGATTGGCAGGCCGCGATGCTGAACAAATGTCAGCCAATTTAAAGACCTACCGTGCAGGCGGACAAGTGGGTCCCATGAGTTCAATAATGATACCTGCGGTAAAAAATCTCTCCGATGCTGATATTAAAACCCTCGTTGACCATATTAGTCAGTTTTAACGCTATTATTTTGGCCGTCTTCTTCTGATCGGCCTTGCAGCCCACCCGAATGATAAAGAATCACTTTCGCATTGGGTGGGATTCTTTGCTGTCGCATTTCTTCTAAAAAACCATGTACCATCTTATTGGTATAAATCGGATCCAACAAAATACCAAAAGTGCCTTCAAACCAGTGTTGATCAGCAAGACACGCATCCGTTGTTTTGGCATAACCGCCGCCACTGTATTGTGTCAGCAATTGCCAAATCACTTGTTTATGCTGATCAGTGTGTGACTGGAAGCCGGAAAGCTGGCGAATAGTCTTTTGGAGAAAGTCTGCCTGATTCAGTGTTGCCACACCCAACAACCTTTGGCGATGGGATGGTTGGTTTAAGGCCGCCATTTTCGCCAGGCCTGCTAAGGTGCCGCCGGTGCCAACCGCTGTAAAAAGGTGTGACCAACCGGGGCACTGTTGATGGAGTTGTTCTATCACCGATTGAAAGCCTAGCATTGCCCGTTCATTGCTACCGCCTTCCGGTAACATCAAGCTGTGTGGGTGGTGATGTTGCAGTTGTTTTAAAAAGTCTTGAGTATTTTTTAAACGGTAGGTTTGACGGTCAATAAATTGAAAACGCATGCCATTGGCATAGGCTGTCTGTAGGGTAGGGCTCCAGTTTTGCGGGCGCTTAGCCAACTCCTCGCCACGAATAATCCCGACTGTTTTAAAGCCAAAAGCTTTCCCGGCAGCGGCTGTTGCCGCAATATGGTTGGAATAGGCACCGCCAAAAGTAATGAGTGTCTGCATGCCTTGTGATTTTGCATATTGCAAATTAAATCGTAATTTGTGCCATTTATTGCCTTGAATAACCGGATGGTTCATATCATCTCGTTTGATCCAAACTTGCAGTTGATAATAATCAAAAAGGCTGTGGTAAAGCGGTTGTAGTGGGGTGTTAGCAGCGGCGGTTAGCAAATGAACGCATTCCATTTTTATTTGGTAGAATAGCGTTTCATTTTAACCGAACGTAGGAAAATTAGGATGGAACATTTAACCACAAGCCTGGATGTCATGTTTATTTTGTTGGGTGCTATATTGGTGCTTTTTATGCATGCGGGCTTTGCTTTTTTAGAAGTCGGAACTGTACAGCATAAAAACCAAGTCAACGCCCTGGTCAAAATTATGACCGATTTAGGGGTGTCCACCGTCGCCTATTTCTTTATTGGGTATGGCGTGGCCTATGGGGTGTTTTTAGGCTTTAATATTGATGGTCAATTGACGCAACAAATGACCGAGAAATCGGGCTATGAGCTGGTTAAGTTTTTCTTTTTAATGACCTTTGCCGCTGCGATTCCAGCCATAGTGTCGGGCGGCATTGCTGAAAGAGCACGATTTTATCCTGTGTTAATTGCCACTTTTTTAACAGTGGCCTTTGTGTATCCGTTATTTGAAGGCATTGCTTGGAATGGTAATTTTGGGTTTCAAGACAGGTTGGTCGCAGCGTTTGGCGCGCCTTTTCATGATTTTGCCGGGTCGATTGTGGTGCATGCCGTCGGCGGCTGGATTGCTTTAGCGGCCATTTTGATTTTGGGGGCGCGCCATAATCGCTATGACAAACAAGGACGAATGCGCTCTGTTTATCCCCCTTCTAGCATTCCGTTTTTAGCTTTGGGTGCTTGGATCTTATCGGTAGGTTGGTTTGGCTTTAATGTGATGTCAGCACAGGCCATTGAGGGGATTCAAGGATTGGTTGCCATGAATTCATTAATGGCGATGGTGGGGGGAATTCTCGCCGCCACCTTTGTGGGTGATAAAGATCCTGGCTTCATTCATAACGGCCCTTTAGCCGGGCTGGTCGCCATCTGTGCAGGTTCGGATGTCGTGAACCCGTTAGGTGCTTTGGTGATCGGTTTGGTTGCGGGGGCATTATTTGTTAAAGCCTTTACGTGGACACAAAACAAGTTAAAAATTGATGATGTGCTCGGTGTCTGGCCTTTACACGGCCTTTGCGGTGTTTGGGGAGCCATTGCAGCCGGTCTCTTTGGTGCTGAAGCCCTTGGCGGTTTAGGGGGCGTTTCGTTAATGTCGCAGATCGCCGGAACGGCATTAGGCGTTATCGTTGCGTTGGTTGGCGGTTATGCTATTTATTGGTTGGTTCATAAAATAATGGGGTTAAGATTATCAGACGAAGATCAATATATCGGCGCTGACTTGGCAATACATAAAATTCACGCCAATCCACCGCGTGAGGAATTTTAATGCGTTTAAAATTTTGAAACCCGCTAACCACAGCGGGTTTTTTGTTATAGTTGCTTTTTATTTTTAAAGACCTTTCCGATATGCGCAAATTAACTGCAGACCAGCTTTATCGTTTTACCTCGATAGACGACCAAGACTTTCAAACAAATCATTCTGATACCAAAGAATTTATGCGGCGCTTTCATCCTCGGGCGTATCAGTCGCTAAACTTTGGCTTGCATTTACGTCGCAATCAAAACCATATTTTTATTATGGGGGAACCGGGGGTCGGTCGTATTGGCATGACAAAGTCCATGTTGCGCGAAGCCGCCAAGCGTAAGGCGATCCCACAAGATGTAGTGTTGGTGTCGGATTTTACTGAAACCAATAAAACCCAATATCTGTTCTTTGATGCGGGTCATGGTCATGCCTTTAAGCAAGCCATTGAAGAGCTGATTACGCAGTTGAAAAGTCAATTACCAGTGGTGTTTGATGGGCATGCATACCAACTTAAAAATCAGCAGCTTGAAAACGAATTGCTTGCCAAGCAGGAAAACGCTATCGCGCCGGCGCTTGATTTGGCGGAGTCCTTAAGTATTGAAGTTCAGCAAAATGAAAATAATTTTGTTTTATATGCGGTGGTGGAAGGCGAACGCTTGCGCATGGCCGACCTTAAAAAATTAGATGAGCCCTTGCAAAAACAATTTATGCAAGCATTGGATCAGGTTGAGGAGACCTTAAATAAAGGCTTAACGCACTTTCCTTTTTTACAGCATGAGTATATGGATGCCGGAAAGCGTTTAAATACCGAGGTGACCAACGCGCATTTGGCGCCATTGATTGATACGCTCAAAATGGAATTTGGAGAAAATAAAGCGGTTCGTGGCTATTTAGAAGCACTTAAAAATGCCATTGTTTCAAAATTGCATTTATTTTGGGATCAATCAGCGGATCAGGTAACCAGCGCAGCGCAAACCTCCATGGAAGAATTACTGGCTGAGCAATCGGGGATGTCAGTATTTGAAGTCAACCTTTTGGTGGATCATACCGGGCTAAAACATGCGCCGGTGATTTATGAGCAAAATGCTTCCATGCCAAAATTGTTCGGCTACACCATTAATTCTGCCAGTGCCAATGTCACCGACCCACTCACCCTAGCGATGAATCATCAAGCAGGGCTGCTACAAAAAGCCAATGGGGGTTATTTGATGTTGAGCATTCAATCCGTGCTAAAAGACCCGGAAATTTGGTCAAACTTAAAAGCCGCTTTGATGAGCAAAAGGCTGACCTTCGAAATTCCCTCTTCAAGCAGTGTTGTGCCATACCATTTACCCGATTATCCTTTAGATGTGACGCTGGTTTTGGTGGGGCAGGCGGAGCATTTTTATGCTTTGCAAGAATTGGATGCCCAGTTTAATCGGTTATTTAAAGTCCAAGTTGAATTTGAAGCCGAGCTAAAAAGAACCGCAGAACATGAATTGGTATTGGCAAAGCAACTGGCCAGTGAAGTCGAAGCTTGGGATGATCTACCGGTGCGACCTTCAGCGTTAGAGCGTTTAATTGAATATGCTTCGCGTTTGGTCGAATCGCAAGAACGCCTTTACACCAATAAGGCTTTGTTGCGCGATGTGTTGGCTGAGGCCAATGCCTTTGCTCGGGCGCACGATCAGCAAGAAGTCACCCGTGATATTATCGAAGACACCATTGCCCAGCGTGATTTTCACACAGGGTTGATGGAAGACTATTACCACCGCGCGATTATTGAAGAACAGGTGCTCATTAAAGTGGTTGGCCGTCATATTGGTATGGTCAATGGTTTAACGGTGCTCACCGTTGGGCGCCAATCGTTTGGTCAACCTGTGCGCATCACCGCCCAAGCCTCCGCAGGTGACGAGGGAGTGGTGGATATCGAGCGTGAAATCGAGATGGCAGGGCCGATCCATTCCAAGGGGATGTTAATTTTATCCGGCTATCTACGCGGACGTTATATGAAGCATAAATCTTTAGGATTCAGCGCTTCTATCGTGATGGAACAAACTTATGATGGTGTTGAAGGGGATAGCGCCTCTTCAGCAGAATTACTGGCATTGATCTCTTCCATCTCACAAGTCCCTTTACGACAAGATATTGCAGTGACCGGATCCGTGAATCAATTTGGTGAAATTCAACCGATTGGCGGGGTGAATGAAAAGATCGAAGGCTTTTTTAAAGTCTGCAAAGCACGCGGTTTAACCGGCTCTCAGGGGGTGATCATTCCAGAAGCCAATACCAAGCACTTAATGTTAAATGCTGAAGTGAGAGAGGCCGTTAATGATCAACACTTCCACCTTTATGCCATGAGCCATATCGATGATGCACTGCAATTGTTGTCGGGTACAGAAGTGGGTGAAATAGATACTAAAGGTCATTACCCTAAAGGCAGCTTGAATGAGAAGGTGATGTTGGCGCTAACAGAAATGAATGCTAAGGACAACGACCATTAATCAAGGCGCCCTTTATTGCGCTTGAGATTGACGTTTTTTCATGCGTTTTTGCCAAGCACGAGCAACATGGCGTTTCCAAAAAAGATGAATGCTAAAATAACTAAAAATTGCTAAACAGGCACCCACAACAACACTGCCGAGATAGAGGGGTAACCAAATATCCCCTAAGGTTGTGGTTAACCAATGCCAGCTTATTTCAAATTGTAAATCGGGTTTGGCGGGCGCATCTAATATCCAAGTGCCCACCAGGTAGTTAAAATAAAAAATCGGCGGCATGGTGAGAGGGTTGCTAATCCAAACCAGAGCGACACTGAGTGGAAGATTGGCGCGGATAAAAATGGCGGTAATTGCCGATGTAACCATTTGTGAAGGGATCGGAATCGTCATCCAAAATAAACCGTTTGCAAATGCCTTTGCGGTACTGTGACGATGAATATGCCATAAATTGGGGTTAGCGATCCATTGAGCTAAAAAGCCAAGGCCTTTCATTCGTCGAATTTTCTCTGGACTGGGAGAATATTTTTTGAAAATCTTTTTGGGCATATGTTTCGTTACTTTGTTATCGGCCTAATCGCATCCCTAGTGTGGTTTTACCAACTCGCAGTTTTACCTAGTTGGCAAAGTCCCCTATTGGCAAGTTTACTGCTGGTCGGCTTAGGCTTTTTTCGAAGTCCTATGGCTTGGCTGTCAGGCTTGCGCCAAATCATTATAGGGTTTCTGTGCGGTTTTATTTGGGTTTTTTTGATGGCAATGATCAGCCCGACGTTATCAAAATCGGCGTACTTTACCCCGATTGAAGTCGAGGCGACGATTATCGATCGACCGGAAGTCATAGCAACGCTCGATGATTCGGCTCCAAAGCGCGTTAAATTAACGCTAAAACTCTCGAATTGGCAGTCAATCACCGCCCAAAATGGCCAGGCCTGGTTGTTTTTTCAGCCGCAAATTCAATTGAATTGGTATCACTCTCAACAAGTCCCTAAAACGGGTGAACAATGGCGTTTTAAGGTGAAATTAAAGCCACCTCATGGCAGTTTAAACCCAGGTGGTTTTGATTATGAGGCCTATTTGTATGAAAAAGGTATCCGCGCAAAAGGCTATGTGCTCAATCAAAACGATGCAGCGGAAAGGGTTACGCCCGCCACAGGGGTCAATCTCCGCGAAGCCTTAGCGAAACATTTAACCCCTTTATTTGAACAAAGTCGCTTTCAGGGCATTTTTCGAGCGTTGATTTATGGTGATAAAACCGCCATCAGTAACGATGATTGGCAACTCTTAAGGCAGACCGGCACTGTCCATTTAATGGTGATTTCAGGGCTTCATATTGGCATTATGGCCGCATTTGGTTTCGCTGTCTTTACCTTGATTTGGCGTGTTATTGTCCGAAGGCTCGGTTGGCATTGGGTGATGACAACGCCCCGACCGGTATTTGGTTCGGTGGGCGCGATTTTAATTGCCACCCTCTATATGAGTTTGGCGGGGTACTCTATTCCGACTCAGCGGGCATGGATGATGGTCGTTGTGATAGGGGGGCTGCTGGTTTTGCGGCGGCCATTTCAACCCTGGTCAGCGTTGGCTTTGGCAGCGGCATTGATTTTGATATGGCATCCTTCGTCGGTGATGAGCTCGGGGTTTTGGCTCTCTTTTGTCGCAGTGGCCATTATTTTTCAAGTTTTATCTTTGCCCAAAGTTCACCAAGCACGCGCTTGGCAAAAAATGCTGTGGGTTCAATTGGGCTTAACCTTGGGTATGATGCCGATTTTGGCAGGGTTTTATCAACAATTAGCGTTGGGCAGTTTGCTGGCAAACTTATTGGCCGTGCCGGTTGTGAGTTTATTGGCTTTACCCTTGCTATTTTTAACGGTTGCGGTCAGCTTTATCTCCGAGAGCTTCGCGCTGTGGCTGATGTCGATCCATGAAATACTCTGGCAAGGACTTTGGTGGTTTTTGAATTTCGTGTCTGAGCGCTTTGATTTTTGGCAAACGGGTCAGGTCTCTTTCTTTTGGGTGCTGGTCATTTATGGCGTGATTCTTTTCAGTTGGTATGGTTTTCAGGCATCGTCACGCCCGTTAGTGAAGATCCTTGCCGGGCTTTCTGTCAGTGGTGTATTGGGTGTATTTTGGGTTTTTTGGCCGTCATCGCAACCCGCATTGGGTGAAGTGAGAATGACGGTTTTGGATGTGGGGCAAGGGCAGGCGATAGTCTTCGAAACTCGCAATGAAACGATTGTTTATGATTCCGGCCCAAAATGGGGGGCGCAATTCGATGGCGCGAAATTAGCCATCTTACCGTATCTCAAATCGCAGCAACGTCAACAGGTGGATTTATTGATTATCAGCCATTCCGACCAAGACCATGCCGGCGGGACGGCCAGTTTATGGAATACGCTTTCGGTATTAGATTTTGTTTCAGGGCAAGCAGATCGTTTAAACGAACAACAGCCTCAGTGGCCAGTTCGTCCCTGTGAAAATGGCCAGGCCTGGCTGTTTTCAGGGGTGAAGTTTGAAATATTATCCCCCGAAAAGGGTGAAAATCATCCGCGTGACGATAATGATACCTCTTGTTTATTAAAGGTATCAACACCGCAAGGGTCTATTTTAGTACCAGGTGATTTAACCGACAAAATGGAAGCTCCATTAGTTGCGAAACTGGCATCGCAATTAAATGCCGACTTATTGGTTGCCGGTCATCATGGCAGTCAAACCTCTACATCTCAGGCATGGTTAGACACGGTATCGCCGAAAGAAGTGGTGATTTCAAGCGGCTTTGCCAATCGGTTTGGGTTCCCTAACCAAACCGTGGTTCAGCGATTGAACGAACGACACATTCCCTGGCGAAATACCGCCTGTGACGGTGCAATTCAGTATAAAATAACAACCAAAATCTCAGCGTATCCAACAAAACTCAAATCCGAATCAAGCGCTAAAGTGATTTGGCTTGGCAGCGAAAAACAGCATCGCGCCAAGTGGTTTTACAGTCGGTGTGATGCATTTGAACAAACACGTCGTCATACCAATTGAATGTGATACCCATCACATTCAAGGGGTAAAGGGAGAGCCTATGAAGTCAATTAAACAGGAAAGTGTGCGATGAGTTGGCCGGCATTTTGGACGCAATCGCCAACCCACTCATGGAAAACAGCCCTGTTGTGGCCTGTGTCAAAAATGGTCTGTGCGATAGCCGCGCTCAGGTTGCGACGCTTTAAGAAGCGCCGTGCCAAGCATGCAACCACTCGAAAAACGGTTGCTCAGGTGATTGTCGTCGGTAATATTGTGGTGGGTGGAACCGGAAAAACCCCGTTTATTCAGTGGTTGGGTCGGCAGTTGGCTACGCAAGGATTGCGTTATGGCATTGTCAGTCGAGGCTATGGAGGGCAATCCAGCCGTTGGCCGCAGTGGGTAACTGAACATTCTGATCCGACGATGGTCGGGGATGAACCGCTATTGTTGGCACAGTCATTAAACTGCCCAATGGCCGTTTCGCCGAAAAGAACGGAGGCGATTGCTCTGTTGACGTCCAAATATGATTTGGATGTCATTATCAGTGATGATGGCTTACAGCATTATGCCATGGCACGTGATGTTGAAATTGTGATGATGGATGCACAAAGACTATTAGGCAATGGACTTTGTCTGCCGGCAGGCCCCCTGCGTGAACCGAAAAAGCGTTTAGCGATGGTCGATTTTGTGGTTTGGAATGGCGGCAATGCGGCGGATTTGGTGGCTGAATCCAGTAGTGTGATGCAATTAACCCCACATCAATTTCGTTCAGTGGCCAATCCGCAGATGGTGTTGCCGTCCATTAGCTTTAAAGCCGAAAAAGTGAATGCCATTGCGGGTATTGGCAGCCCGAAACGTTTTTTACAGACCTTAACCGATTTGGGAATTGAAGCCGATTTTAAGGCGTTTGATGACCATTATCAGTTTCGTTCTGAGGATTTTGAAGCCTTTGATCATACCAAACCCTTGCTTATGACCGAAAAAGATGCGGTAAAATGTCGAGCATTTGCACAGGCAAATTGGTGGTATCTGGAATTAAAGCCCGTTTGCCCGGAGAGTTTAATGCACCAAATTCTGCAAAAAATTGGACACCATCAACCTTTTGAAGGATTTTTAAGAAATCCCTAACCCAACCCCTAGGACTTGGCAATCGTCCTTAAATAAAGAGAGTTTTAACATGGATCCGAAATTATTAGACATTCTTGTCTGCCCGGTAACGAAAACCACTTTGCAGTTTGATAAGACCAAACAAGAGTTGATTTCGACAGCTGCCAACTTAGCCTATCCTGTGAGAGATGGCATTCCCATTATGTTGGAAGAAGAAGCCCGAACTTTGACGGCAGACGAAAAAGAACACTATTTAAAACAAAAACGTTAACCGGCTAAATCAGCCTCAATTAGAGAAGACCCTTGAATGTCGTTTATTGTGATTATTCCCGCCCGTTTTGAATCGACTCGTTTATCGGGTAAGCCCTTAAAAATGATTGAAGGCAAACCGATGATTGAATGGACCTGGCGACAAGCGCAAAAAGCGGGTGCCAAAAGCGTCATCATTGCCACGGAATCGGCTCAAGTGCAAGCCGCTTGTGAAGCTTTTGGTGCCGAAGTCTGTTTGACCGCGTTACATCATCAGTCGGGAACAGAACGCATCGCCGAAGTGGTTGAACGTTTGGGATTGATGGACGAGGATATTATTGTCAATGTGCAAGGCGATGAACCTCTGTTGCCACCCGAACTGATTCATCAAGTTGCTGAGGGATTAGAACAGCATCCACAAGTGAATATGGCAACTTTGTGTGAGCCGATTGAAGCGGTAGAGACCGTTTTTGATCCGCATGCCGTGAAAGTAGTTCGAAATATTGAAAATCATGCCTTGAACTTTACCCGAGCGCCCATGCCCTGGTCGCGTGATACGTTTAGCGCGACCTCGAAAACATTACCCAATAATTGGCATTATAAACGTCATATCGGCCTTTATGCCTACCGAGCCGGTTTTGTAAAACGCTATGTCGCTTGGCCGGAATGTGCGTTAGAGCAGGTTGAGCGTTTGGAGCAGTTACGCGTGCTTTGGCATGGTGAAGCCATTTTGGTATTAGATGCAGTCATGGAAGCGGGCATTGGGGTGGATACCGAAGATGATTTACAAAAAGTGCGGGATATATTTGCACAGAAGTTATCCGCTAATCAATAAGGAACGTCATGGGAAAACTGCTCAATATACTGACATTGGTGGGGCTGGTTTATTTTGTCTATTGGTTGTTTAAACGTAAATTAAAACAACGCCAATTTGCCAAACAGGGCATTATCATTCAACAACAGGGCATGCGCCCCATTACCTTATTTAGCATCGTGATGGTATCCCTGTATGCGGGCTATATGCTGTGGTATCTGTTTCAAGCCGAATAAGCTAACATAAGCTAACGCAAGCGATCAATTTGTTGGCAAAGGCCCTCCAAAGCATCAATCAGTCGGCCGGTGGGTCTTTGATAGGCATCCGATTCGATTTGAATAAACCGTTGTTTTCCAACCGCGTCAATCTGTTTAAACGCCTGCCATTTCTGTTGCCAAGTTTGTTGGCGTTGTGGTTGTCCCGCCAATAAAATTACCTGTGGGTTTTGTTGAATCACCGACTCATAGTTCACTTGTGGTGCCAGTAATGGCAACTTGGCAAACACATTGTGAACGCCACAAATACTCAATGCCTCGCTAATAAACTGATCACCATTAATGGTAATCAGGGGGGCATCCCAAAGTTGGTAAAATGCGCGAATCTTGGCTCGATCGCGATATTGCCGCCGCAAGTTTTCAAGCTTGGTTTGCAAGCGCAGGGCTTCTTGATTGGCCGTTTTCTGATGTCCGGTCAGTTCACCAAGTTCCCGAATTAAAATGGGAATTTCGTCTAGCTGTTGACTGTCTCGAATCCACAATTGAAATCCGAGTTTTCGTAAACGCTGAATCTCTTGCACAGAGCTCCCAGAACGCCAAACTAGGATAACATCCGGCTTGAATTGCAAGAGTGCTTCATAGTTCAACGCATTCAAACTGCCAACCCGGGGAATGGATTGTGCAGCGAGTGGATAATCGGAATATTCAACCGCACCAACCAAATGTTCACCCGCGCCCGCAGCAAAGACCAGCTCGGTAAAGCTGGGCGCCAATGAAACCAATCGAAGAGGATCTTGCGGGGGCACGGAGGTTTTGGCATAGGCCGTCTGGAAGACTAGTGTTGTCCAAATTAAAAAAAAACCTAACCGAGCCGTATAGCCCATTAAAAATCCACACCTTTTTGCGCGATAATGCCGCTTTTGTAGGCGTGCTTTTCTTCTTTAATATCCGAGACCGTATCGGCCAGTTCACGCAATTCGGCAATCGCCGAACGACCGGTAATGACCACATGTTGTTGCGCTGGACGGTTTTTGAGTGCGCTCAGAACCGATTCTTTATCTAAATAGCGATAGCTCAATAAATAGGTCAGCTCATCCAGTAACACCAAATTATAACGGGCATCACTGAGCATTTTGCTGGCGACCTCCCAAGCACATTTTGAGGTGGCGATATCCTGCTCAAGATTTTGAGTATCCCAAGTAAAGCCATCGCCTAAAACGTGCCATTCACATAATGGCTGGTTTTTGAAAAACGCTTCTTCGCCGGTATCGGTTCGGCTTTTGATAAATTGGCAAACGCCCACCTTGAGGCCATGTCCCAAGGCGCGCGCCACCATGCCAAATCCCGACGTTGATTTTCCTTTGCCTTTACCTGTGATCACAATCAGCACGCCTTTTTCAGTGTCTGCTTGTTCAATAGACGCGTCAATTTGGGCTTTTTTGCGAGCCATTTTCAAGGCGTGGTAATCCGCTTGTTTGCTGGCTGTTGACATGGTTATTTCCTTAGAGTTGACCTTTAATGCCGACAAACACCTGCGTGCCACCATTTGCATACACAAAGGTTGGGGGGGTGACACCGCCTCTTGGCGCACCCACGGCAGTGGTGTAATCTTCATTAAACAGATTCAACACTTTACCATAAACCGTTAAGTGCGCGTTAAGCTGATAGTCGGCGACCAAATCCGTCACCGTATAGTTACCAATTTGTGCGCCGGTTTGGTTAGGCTCATCAAAGGTTTCACCCACATAGCGTAAGCGGATGCCCAAATGGGTATCGGAAAAATGATAGTTATCGAAACTCATGCTGGCTTGAGAAGCAGGGCGTCTGGCCAACCATTCGCCTGCATCATCTTTGGCCGTTTGTTGGCTATATTGCACATTCAACTGGCTTGCCAAGGTTAACAAGTCTTTTTGAAAGCTAACTTCAATGCCTTGGTAGTGGGATCGCCCATCAATATTGACATAGCTGCCAAAACTGCCCGTGTTCAAATCATAATCAATTTCATCGCCAATTTTGGCATCGAAATAACTGATTTCAAACCCTTTAAGGTGAAAAGTCACATCATAACTGGTTTGGGTTTCCGGCGTTAGCATGGGTGCCGCAGCATCGGTATAACTGATTTCTGCTAAAGAGGGCGCTCGATAGGCGGTGCCATAATTCGCGGCTAAATAACTGTCAGTCGTCAGTTGACCTTTAACGCCAATATTGCCAGTACTTCTATTGTTGTATAAAGAGTATTCATCTTGGCGCAGTCCGGCATTCAAAACCAAGGCATTATCCAAAAACTGTTGTTGTAAGCTGGCGCTATAGCCCAGTTGATCATAATTATTGGCCGTTGAATTTTGATTGCTGAGATAGCGTTTATCAATCGCAAGCCGTAATGTTTGATTGGGCTGACGCTGCCAGTCCAATTGCGTCAAGGCTTGAGTTAATTTTCCAGACGAATACAGCGTTTGACTTTCGGTATCTTGAGCACTGGCACTGAATTGAATAGCATCCTGCTGATACTGATAGCGCAATTGACGCAGGGTGTTTTCCAATTCACTGGTGGCAACCATGCTGGGATCATTGCCATAATCGATTTCGCCTTGCGCTTGACGCTGCTGCAAATTCGCTTCGATACGATGGCCTTGCGCAGGATTGAGACCCATTTTAATGCCCAGATCGGTTTGCTGATAGCCATCAGTTTCCAAGCCATCAGTTGACTGTCGGTAAGGTTTGACCGCACTGAAACCGTCGATTTTCAAGGTCGAAAGGTTAACCGAAAAGTCGGCATTTTGTTGTTTAGCGCCCGCAGAAAAACGCAGTTTTTGGAAGCCATAACTTCCCGCTTCAAAACCGACACTGGCCTGATTGGCCGCTTCTCGGGTAATAATATTAATCACACCTGCCATGGCGCCGCTACCCCATTGAGCAGATTGCGCACCCTTAATAATTTCAATACGTTCAACATTATCGAGGGTCAGGGATTCAAAGTAAGCACCATTGATATTCATCGGATCATTCAGTTCAATGCCATCTTGCAATACCAAGATGTGTTTGGCCGATTGGCCTCTGAGCATGACCGATGTTGCACTGCCCAAACCGCCATTTCGGGTGCTGAAAAAGCCCGGTAGTTCTTGCAAGGCATCATCTAGGGTTTGGTATTGTTTTTCTTCAATTTGCTGGCGACTGATAACATGCATTTTGGCCGTGACCACTTGAGCAGACTCTTGTGCATTATGCGCTGTCACAATAATGGGCGCTATTTGACTGGTTGCCGCAAGGGTTATCGTGGGGGTTAGCAGCGTTAACAGGGCTGCTTGTACTGTGGTTTTTTTCATGGAACTTCCTTCAATTCATCATTTAATGAACGAAGGCAAAACGGAGACTTAGCTTAAACGATAGGGGTGTTTGTGCGCTGAACGGCACAGACCTAACCAAAAAAGATAAATATACGCCGCATTGCCCACCGCAATCGGTTGTGTCAGCAATCGCTGACCTTTTTCAGGCCGGTCTCCGGGCTTAAGAGCAATTTCAAATGGCCTTCTCGGAAATCAATTCCAATGGCATGATCATTTGTCTTCTCTATTACCGTTGCGGGGGCAGCATTTGCTTTGCACAAACTTCCCGTTTAACTGATGGATTTAACCAGCAGCACCTAAAAAAGCGCATTATAGCGAGATTGATTCGAAAATGTTAAATAAATAAACTTTGTTGTTGCGGGGTTTGGGCAAAATAGGTGGCCGCGCCGGCATAGTCAATGCCGTCAATCATGTCTTCCTCGCGGTATCCCAATAGCTGCATACTCATTTCACAAATCGTAAACTTAACGCCCAATTCCAAACACAATTGGCGAAAATCGTCAAAAGGCAGTTGGTTTTGTTGTTGTAAGGTTTTTTTAAACATCCAGGTTGCTGCCGTTGTCATCCCGGGCAATCCCCAGACACTATCGGGTAAAAAACGCCAGTTAATTTGTTTGAGCCATTTCGGGCCAATCGGGCTTTTTAACGGCATGCCGGGATTGCCCACAGGCGACACCTTCAGTGCGCGGGTGTCTTTTAATAAACAGTTAATGCCATAAAAGGTAAAAAAGATTTCTGCTTCTTTGCCCATCGCCACCGCGCTGCTGGCGAGAATCATGGATGGATATGCCCAATCTAAAGAGCCTTTTGATTGGATAATGCTAAAGTCTGCGGGTGTCGTGTGCGACATAATCATTCCTGATAAGTAAAGCCATTCTAACCGCTAAAATAACCAGGCCTGGTTATTTTGGGTCATCTGGCGGGGATTTAAAGAGCTTTTGAGTCCAGCGATAAGAGAGCCATAACGCGGGCGTAATCACAACAAGGGTAAACAACATCGCCGTGAGCGTTTCTTGAAGGTCGCTGCCTTGATATTGGGTGAGTGCGCCGACCAGCAAGGTTAAGATTCCGCTATTGCGAAGGGCGCGTTTTAATGGGGAAAGCGGTGTGGTCATGTCACATTTCCTTTGAGTCAATCAGTCGATTTAAACAGGCTAAATAGGCCGATTCATCGGGTAAGCCGCCGTGTTGTTGCGATTGCCAGAGCGTTTCGCCTAAGCATTCCATCATTGCGTGTTCGGTTGCATGAACATCCCTGAGGCGTTGCCCTAATTGGCTATAGATGGCTTGAATGCCCGCTGGGTGGTCAAGAGCGACCTGTTCCTGAAGCCCTAAATGCATCCCCATGTGCAAAAACGGATTGGTTTCGCCCATTTCGGGCAGATAGTCATTGCCAAGGTGTTTGGCATTGTTGAGCATCGCGTGATATTCAGGGTGCATGTCAATCACTTTTGCAACCCTTTCTTCCATCGCATCCAACTCGCCATTCCGGGTTGCTTTTTGCCAGGTATCCACATAGAACTGGCGCATTTTATCTCTTTCGGTTGTATAAAACATAATGTCAATATTTGATGAATTCGGACAGATAGTTTACCGAAATCCAGCCTCGGTGTTGGAGGATTTTTATCGGTTGATGCAGGTTGTGCTGTTTATGGTAAATCGCGCTGTAATGAGGCACTAAATTGGTGCACCTAGCGTTTGGAAAGTCACTAAAATTTCCGTTTTCTTTTGATTATCAATGGTCTATATTTATGGCATAGACACTGCTGTAAGCCTGTTTAAAGATTTAGTTAATGGGTCAGAGCGAAAACAATGAAATCACCAACCTTATTGAGATATGACGATGCAGTCTTGCCGAATAGCTTGGCATTCAGTTATATGATTTTGAGTTATCTTGCCGGCTTTGGATTGATGTTGCTGGAACCCTTAATATGGAATGGACTTGGCGTTTTATTGCTTGCGCATGCAATGGTCATTTCCGCCTATATGCTCCATGAAGCGGCGCATCACAGCTTGTTTCGGAAACCGAAACATAATCGCTGGCTGGGAGAGGTCTGCCTGTGGATTACCGGGTGTAGTTACTCGCATTTCGATGATGTTCAACATAAACATAACCGTCATCATATTGATCGCGCCGATATCGTATCGTTTGATTTTCGAGAAACCCTACCCAAACACCCGTTATTACTGAAAGTCATCAAAGCTCTGGAGTGGGTGTATATCCCCGCGCTGGAAGTGTGGATGCACCTAATGGTTATTGTTTTGCCGTTTATCAAACCCAGTCGTAAACAGCGACGGGGGCGGGTTGTGCTTGCATTGATATTCCGTGTGGCTTTCTTTGCCGTGTTAGTTTCCATTTCTTGGCATGTGTTGTGGCTATATGCGCTGGCCTATTTATTGTTTTTAACGGTGATGCGCTTTATGGATATACATCAACATACCTATGAGGTATTTGAAACGCTCGACCAGCCACGAGGGCCAGAAGCCAAATTGCGCAATGCTGACTTTGAACAACGTAATACCTATTCCAATCTGTTGTCGGTTCGGTATCCCTGGTTGAATTTATTGGTGTTGAATTTTTGTTATCACAATGTGCACCATGCCAGTATGTTGCAACCCTGGTATCGGCTACCGAAACTCAATGCCGAGATGTTCGATACCGACCACCCACAACAATTGACCTTTAAGCATTTAGTGAAAAGTTTTCACCGTTATCGAGTGCCGCGCATTCTCAATGGCGATCCAGTGAACTTAGATGTGAAGCAGGATGAAGGTGAAAGTTTTATTGGCGTGGATGGCGTTTCATTTTTAACCGCACACTAATCAATACAAGGGAAAATCCATGACGCAAGTCACCAAGTTTTGGCCGATCCTCACTGGACGGCATACCTATGAAAAAACGCTATCAACCCGCGGGCGAGGGCAGGGCGAAATTATTAAAGCGCCGATTCTGGCTTACTTAATCGAAACCCGAAATGGTCGAATCCTATTTGATGTGGGCTGTGATTATCAAAAAATTCAGCAAGCGGATTTAAAAAAGCACTATTACGAACATGACGGTTTTCCCTTTGGCCCGCCTGAAATGTCTGAAGAAGAGCGGCTACCCAATCGACTTGAGGTGCTGGGGTTGAAGCCGGAAGAGATTGATTTGGTATTTTGTAGCCATCTGCACTTTGACCACGCCGGCGGTTTGTGCGAATTTTGTCATGCCGAAGTGCATGTACATACCAAAGAAATGCAAGCCGCTATAGAGCCCGCGGATGATGCCTATTTTGCATCCGATTTTGAATTGCCTTTGAATTGGAAGCTTCAGACAGGCGAATATGATTTGGTGCCAGGTGTGCGTGCAATTGAAACCCCCGGGCATACGGCAGGCCACATGTCGATGTTGATCGAATTGCCAAAAGGTCAACCGATTTTATTGGCCGGCGATGCTGCCGATTTAACCGAAAATATTGAACAAGAGATCGCGCCAGGATTATGTTGGCAAGACAATGCCGATTTGGCGGTGCAAAGCATTCAGAAATTAAAAGCCCTCAGCAAAAAACATCAAGCAGAACTTTGGCCGAACATGCAACTTAAATTGTTTAAAACGCTATGGGGAAATAGCCTTGAATTTGACCAGGCCTGCGAACAGGCTTCGGTTGCCGGATTTCAAGGCCTTGAAGGCCCAGCGCCTTTGGATGTGCAAGCGCAAAGACAATGGAGCGGTCTGTTACGTTGGCATGGTTTCGATTATATTGCCGAAATCGTCACCGGAGGCGACTATGTCCCTCAGCGTCATTGGACACCCAATCAACATCTCGAAGAACTACAAAGACGGCTCGACGCCAGCGCCACCTTATCGCCGCTATTGGCGACCTGCTTGACCGGTTGTGATGCCTGGGAGGAATCCAAAAGCGTTGATTTCTTCGGCGCGGCATTAGAGATAGCAAAGGATTTTGATTTCACGGTCAGTTTTGAAACCCACCGCAGCCGGCCTTTTTTTAATCCTTGGACGACGTTAAGGATTGTGCAACAACTCCCCAAAATCAACTTGACCGCTGACATCAGCCATTGGTGTGTGGTCTGTGAACGGCTCATGGATTCGGAGCTGGAAACCTTAACGCAGTTGGTTCCAAACATAACACATATACATGCGCGAGTCGGTTATGCGCAGGGAGCGCAAGTGCCGCATCCGGCCGCGCCTGAATATCAACCCGAATTGCTTTCTCATCAACGCTTTTGGCAAAGCGTTTGGCAGGCGCATTTTGACTCAGGCCGAAGCATCACGACCATGACGCCTGAATTCGGGCCGGATGGTTATTGTCATTTGCTGCCGTTCACACAAGCACCGGTTGCCGATATTTGGCAAATCAATCAATGGATGGCGCAAACCGAGCGTCATCATTTCAACCAGTTTATGACGCAGGCGTAAATCACACGCTGGCTGTTTATTAAGGAATCCTTTATGCAAAATCCCGCGGTGATTGTTCTCTTTGTGGCGTCCATTTTATGGGGGCTGACTTGGTTGCCATTAAAGTTTTTGCACGAGCAAGGATTTCACGGCATAGCGCTGACGTTTTATGTGTATTTAGTCTTGCTGGCGATGATGTTGCCTTGGCTTTGGCGGCAAAGACAGCATTTATTATCCGATTGGCGAATGTTATTAGCCGTTGCGTTGTTAGGGGGTGGCGCCCAGTTGGCATTTAATACCGCCTTAATCTATGGCGAAGTGATTCGGGTGATGGTGTTGTTCTATTTAGTGCCGCTCTGGGGGGTATTGGGCGGGCGAATCTTTTTAAAAGAGCGAATTGACGGCATGCGTTGGCTTGGCGTTGGCTTGTCGATTGTGGGAGCGTTCTTAGTTGTCGGGGGAATGAATGCTTGGATTGCACCGCCCTCCTGGATCGATGTCATCGCACTGCTATCCGGATTTTTATTCGCCATGAACAATATTGCTTTTCGGCTATCCCCAAACGTCTCGGTTTACAGTAAGTTAGCCTTTATGTTTATCGGTGCGGTGGTGTTATCATCGCTGTTTATCTTTATCGGTGATGAACCCTCCTGGCAGGTAGAGGTGACGAGCCAGGCCTGGTTATATTTAGCGCTGTACGCGGCAATTTGGATGCTGGCCGCGAACCTGGGGACTCAATGGGCCGTTACCCATATGGAAGCCGGTCGTTCTTCGATTATTGTGATTTTTGAATTGGTCACTGCGGTGGTGTCAGCCAGCATTATATTGGGAGAAACCATGTCACCCAACGAAATGGTGGGCGGGATTTTAATTGTGTTAGCGGCCTTTTTGGAAGCAAGACGCGAACAAGCGTGCACTTAATGGGTGCAATATTGTTTATATTAATGCGTTAAAGCGGTTTCAAGACACGGTAATGCTGCTTGTTAATTAACTAACTAATTGATAAATAGATATAAAATATTATTGGCGCATAGTCTGTTTTAGAGTTATTACCTTTCTTTTAATTTGTAATAACCTAGGGTGGTATCGATATGTTCTCTCGCAAAACGTTAGTAGGTTTCTTTTCTGGTTTGGTTCTTTCCGCACAGGCGCTTTCCGTCAGTGCCGAACCTTTAAAAATTGGCTATAGTGACTGGCCTGGCTGGGTTGCTTGGGAAGTAGCCATCGAAAAAGACTGGTTTGCCAAAGAAGGCGTGGATGTCCAGTTTGAATGGTTTGACTATGTGGCCTCAATGGACGCCTATGCCGCCGGACAACTGGACGCAGTTGGCATGACCAATGGCGATGCTTTGGTCACTGGCGCAACGGGGGCGCAAAGTGTCATGGTCATTATGAACGATTACAGTAATGGTAATGACATGGTGATTGGCGCACCTGGCATTACGTCGATTAAAGATTTAAAAGGCAAAAAAGTGGGCGTCGAAGTGGGTTTCGTCAGCCATTTATTGCTATTAAATGCCTTGAAAGACAATGGCATGTCAGAGTCTGATGTCACTTTAGTGAATGTCCCAACCAATGAAACACCACAAGTATTAGCATCTGGTCAGGTTGATGCCATCGTCGCTTGGCAGCCCAGTTCCGGTTCTGCTTTAGATTTGGTTCCTGGTTCAAAAGCGATATACACCAGTGCCGATGAACCTGGTTTAATCTACGATATGTTGTGTGTGTCACCGAGTAGCTATTCAGCCAGTCGCGCTAAGTGGGAAAAGGTTGCAAAAGTTTGGTATAAAGTCGTGGATTATATTAACGACCCTAAAACCAAAGCCGATGCAATTGCCATTATGGCCTCTCGTGTTGGATTGTCGCCTGAAAAATACACACAATTTGTTGAAGGCACGAAAATCTTGACCCTTGAAGAAGC
>PEWX01000042.1 GCA_002779995.1 Piscirickettsiaceae bacterium CG07_land_8_20_14_0_80_44_28 | reverse complement strand
AACCGTTTGATCGAGAATATGAGATTCGTGCTTGATTTTATATATCAAACACGGTATCTGGGCGTTTTGGATCGCTGTAAGACATTATTCACTGTCTAATAAAATTCGTAAACACGGTTTTGCAGTGGAATATCTTGCCAGGATTTTAACAAGCTTCTGGCATAGTGCGGGTTTACCGGGCGCGCATTGGAGCCGAGATAGTCATGCAATTGCTTTAATTGCATCACTGACGCTTGAATCGGGTTTTTAAACACCATCCAATAAACACCTTCTGAGCAAGGTGGCGTGGTTAAAGAACCACTGTATTTATAAAACTTTTTATCCGCAGGAAAAAAAGCCGCCGGATGGATTTTAATCCATTCATGAATATCCACTTTATCTTTCACTTGCGGCAAAACCGGCAGCATTTGTGCTAAAGCTTCATTTTCTTCGCCTTCTTGGAACAGCACACCAATCACCGCCAAATTACCGTCCGCATCTTTATGCACTAGGTGCATTTCCATTGGATAATTAAAGCCATCACGCTGATGTTCTGATGGGGTGTGGAAATGGTATTGCAGTAATTCAAATCGACGACCGTCAATTTCAATATAACTGCCCAACGGAATATTGACTTGTAAGGTATGGCCATTATTGACCATCTTGAGCGCCGTTTCACGGTAATAGACATCAAACCCGGGCAAACTGGTGGTACCCACGGCTTGTTGCATTTTTAAATTAATGGGAGACTGGTTTTTACCCGTTTGGCATAAGCTAAATTGATCTGACAATTCGCCCCAGTGACGTGGCCCTGTTTCCCCGGAATAAGTCCAATGGGGTGGATGTTCGGGTGTTGAGTGGGGTTTCGTTGCTGTTTCGGTTTTCGCTGCCGCTTGCTGATGCGCGGGTTCTTGTTTTTCCGACGGCTTTGGCTGGGAACGGGTTGGCTCTGCAACCTGTTTTTCTTCAACAACCTCACCGTACTTTTTTGCTTCTGACTTTAAATCGATTAAAGGTTCATTTGATGCATTCGCAGCATAAAACGGCAGCAACAAACCCAGCAAAATTGTTATGATTAACCCATTTCTCATAGTACATCCTTAAACTTAATCTGGTTATTCGGCACAGGATAACCGCCAAAAAATCTCATAGAAGCAAATTTAAAGCAAATTCCTAACCAATTTAACCTTTGCGGGCATTTAATAACGCTTGATACACGTCTAATTCCGACTTCTGAATCGCAAAAATGCCTTCGCCACCCTGTTCAAACTCAAACCAATAGAAAGGTAATTCTGGATAGGCCTGTTCTAAATAATATTGCGACACCCCGACCTCAACTATTAAGGTGCCACCATCTGTTAAGTGCTGTGCCGCCTCCGCTAAAATACGTCTCACCAAATCTAAGCCATCTTTGCCGGCAGCCAATCCTAGCGCGGGTTCTTGCTGAAATTCGGCAGGCAATGCCGACATTTCAATCTCATCCACATAAGGCGGGTTAGACACGATTAAGTCATACCGTTTACCTGCCAGTGCCGAAAACAAATCCGATTCAATCGTCTGCGCCACCGATTCTAGTCCATAACGAGCAATATTTTGATCTGCCACCGCCAAGGCTGCGGGTGAAATATCGACCAAATCCACCTGGGCATTCGGGCAAGCTTGCAAACTGGCAATGCCAATACAACCACTACCGGTACACAAGTCTAAAATATGCGTCACTTCATCGGCATCCACCCAAGGTTCATAACGCTGAGCAATCAACTCGGCAATCGGCGAGCGCGGCACCAATGTGTCTGAAGAGACAGCGAATCGCATCCCGGCAAACCAGGCTTCACCGGTGATGTAAGCTGTCGGTTGGCGCGTTTCAATGCGTTGACGAAACAAATCCGTCACCATCACTTTTTCAGACTGCGTTAATCGCGCCGTTAAATAACTGTCCGGCAATTCCCAAGGCAATTTCAATGCAAAAAACACCAATACCCGAGCATCATCAAAGGCATTATCGGTTCCTTGTCCATAACTGAGTTCAGCCTTTTGAAACAGGGTTCCGCCCCAACGAACAAAATCGATAACCGTTTCAAGCGGCTCATACTGATAGCTGAGAGGGGGTTTTAAAGAAGTCATATTCAAACTCACTTTTCTAGGGTCGGTTTTTGGGCATGTTTGGGGCGAAAGGCTTTAATAAAATCTTCATGAGTTTCAATATAGCCGCCTTCAATTAAATCTATGCAATAAGGAACCGCCGGAAAAACCGCCCCCAAACAATCACTAATCGCCGAAGGCTTACCCGGTAAATTAATAATTAAACTGTGACCACGGGTGCCGGCGATTTGTCGAGATAAAATGGCTGTCGGCACAAATTGTAAAGAAACCGCTCGCATTTGCTCGGCAAAGCCGTCCAAAATTTTATCGCACACCGCTTCGGTGGCTTCTGGCGTTACGTCCCGTTTGGCGGGTCCGGTGCCGCCGGTGGTTAAAATCAAATCACACGCTTGTTGATCGGCTAATTCACAAAGCGTTTGCTCTATCAATTCACGCTCATCAGCAATAACGCGTGACACGCCCTGCCATTCACTTTTGAGTGCTTGACCAATCCATTCCTGCATGGCCGGGCCGCCCAAATCCTCATATTCCCCTCGACTGGCTCTATCCGAAATCGTGACAAAACCGATTTTGATGTACTGCATAACAAATCCTTCTAATGCTTATAAATTGACATGAGGGTATGATACCGCATCTTATTGCCGGCTTCTAAAGAAGCGTTTATCCCGTCGCTCAAAAATTGGCGCTGAACTTTAAGCAGGGATTCACCACAATATTTAGCGCCTAGGGTTGAATCTGACTCATTTCGCCCCATAAAACACTTTCTAAAAAACGAAAGATTTTGTTATGACTCAAAAAACCACAGATTTAGATACTATGACAGAAGACCTTGACATACTCGAAGGTGAACACTTAGAAAATTCTGCCACCGGCACAGAGATGGTTAGAGCGGATGCCAATAAACCCGATACCTTATTCTTACTGCCCGTTAAGGAACGACCCTTTTTCCCGGGTCAAACCTTACCTATTATTTTAGATAAGGCCGTTTGGGGAGATACCTTCAAAAAAATCATAAAAGAAGGCATCCATTATCTTGGCATCATTTATGTGGATGCAGAGGATCACAGCAAAGCCATTCCTGAAGATTTTGCACAAACAGGCACCTTAATCCGTATTCACGACCCCAAAATCAAATCAGACTATATCCAGTTAATTGCCGAAGGGCTGTGTCGCTTCCAAATCACCCAATGGATTCATTCCGCCGCGCCTTATCAAGCCAGTGTGACGTATCCGGCCGACATTCGAAATGGCAGTCTAAAAGAATTTAAAGCCTACGGCTTGGCGATTATGAATGCCTTTAAAGAGTTGCTGCCCCTTAATCCACTCTACAGTGAAGAACTAAAATATTTTTTAAATCGTTACAGTGCTTCCGATTCGCATCATCTTGCCGATTTTGCTGCCAGTTTAACGGCCGCCAGCAATGAAAAACTGCAAGACTTGCTTGACACGCTTGACTTAGTTGAACGCCTTGAAAAAGTATTGGCGCTATTCAAACACGAAATTGAAGTCACCAAATTACAATTTAATATTCGTGAAAGGGTTGAAGAAAACCTCAATCAACAGCAGCGCGATTTTTTCTTACGCCAACAGCTTAAAGAAATTCAAAAAGAATTGGGCATGGTCAAGGATGAGCGTACCGCCGATGCAGAGCTTTTTGAGGAGCGCATTGAGAAACTGACACTATCATCCGAAGCACGTAAAAAAGCCGACGAAGAACTGAATAAAATCAAAATACTTGACCCTCAATCTCCTGAATATGGCGTCGCCCGTAATTGGCTGGATTGGCTGACGCAATTGCCGTGGGGGCAATTAAGTCACGACAAACTGGATCTGACCCGTGCGCGCAAAATTCTCAATAAAGGTCATGATGGCTTAGAGGATGTCAAAGATCGGATTGTGGAATTTTTAGCGGTGGGTGCTTTGAAAGGCGAAATTTCCGGTTCGATTATCTGCTTGGTTGGCCCGCCAGGGGTTGGAAAAACGTCAATTGGGCGATCCATTGCGGATGCATTGGGTCGGAAATTTTACCGGTTTTCAGTGGGCGGTATGCGCGATGAAGCTGAAATCAAGGGGCACAGACGCACCTATATTGGCGCCATGCCGGGCAAATTTATTCAAGCTTTAAAAGATTGTGGCACTGCAAACCCGGTAATCATGCTGGATGAAATTGATAAAATTGGCGCCTCATATCAAGGCGATCCTGCATCGGCACTATTAGAAGTGCTAGATTCTGAACAAAACAGTGACTTCATGGATCATTTTATGGATTGTCGGTTTGATCTCTCAAAAACGCTTTTTATTTGTACGGCCAACACACTTGATACCGTCCCTCATGCCCTGTTGGATCGGATGGAAGTGATTCGATTATCAGGCTATATTACCGAAGAAAAAATCCAAATTGCCAAACACCACCTTTGGCCAACCTTACTCAAAGAAGCAGGCCTGGCTAAAAATCAGCTTAAAATCACCCCTGCTACCCTTCGTCACATTATTGAAGGCTATGCACGTGAAGCCGGGGTTCGCAATCTCAAAAAACAACTCGCCAAACTCATTCGAAAACTGGCAATCCGTTTTGTGAAAAGAGAAATTGAACAAGCTGCTGTGCATATCAAAGACATCGAACCTTTGCTGGGTAAACCCCGATTTGTCAATGAAAAACCCAGCCAGCAAATCGGCACGGTTACAGGCTTAGCTTGGACATCGATGGGCGGCACGACGCTGACCATTGAAGCCAGTCGTATTCACACCCTCAATCGTGGGTTTAAACTCTCCGGTCAATTAGGCGAGGTGATGCAAGAATCTGCGGGTATAGCTTACAGTTTCATCACCTCTAATCTTGAGAAATACAAGGCAGATCCAGAGTTTTTCGATAAAGCCTTTGTTCACCTGCATGTTCCGGATGGCGCCACCCCGAAAGATGGCCCCAGCGCGGGGATTACGATGGCAACGGCATTGCTGTCATTAGCGCGCAATGAAGCCATTAAAACACCATTGGCCATGACTGGCGAATTGAGCCTAACCGGGCAAGTCTTACCGGTTGGGGGTATTCGAGAAAAAGTGATTGCCGCACGACGTGTTGGCATCAAGCAATTAATTTTGCCGGAAGACAACCGAAAAGACTATGAAGAGCTGCCTGATTACCTTAAAAAAGGCATGCAATTACAGTTTGCAAAACACTTTGATGAGGTTGCGCGCTTAACCTTTGCCATTCGCAGTCAATCGAATGCACTGAAACAACATCTTACTCGCTCAATCCAAACGGATGCCCTCTCCACACCTTAATCGAGAGGATACCGTTTGTTGGCGATCCATTCTGCGTCTTTATGATGTTATGCAAATTTTAAGCTATAGCATAGACACTCAGATAGGTTTTGTTTATAATCCCCCGATAAATTTTTATTGGAATCAACTTAATACTTCTTTTCTTGACCTCTCCATTTATCTAATAAAGCCTTTAATTTATGAAACAAAACAACCCCGTTACTGAAAACGAATACATTCTGCCTGAAGGAAGTGTTTTGGTATCCAAAACCGACTTGCAAGGAACCATCACCTATGCCAATGAAGACTTCGTCGAAGCCAGTGGTTATGATTATGATGAATTAATCGGACAACCTCATAATATTCTGCGTCACCCGGATGTACCCAAAGCTGTTTTTGCTGATTTTTGGAAAACCATTCAATCCGGCCGCCCCTGGAATCAGATCGTAAAAAACCGTCGCAAAAATGGCGACTTCTATTGGGTTGAAGCCAATGTCACCCCGATTTTCGAAAAGGGCAAAATTACCGGCTATATGAGCGTTCGTAGGGCAGCGACCCATCGCCAAAAAAAAGCCGCTGCCCAAGCATATCAAGCGATTGCCAATAAGCAACTTTCTCTGACCAATGGTCAGCCCAATAGTCTTTCAAAACGCTTTAATGTCATGGCGCATTGGCCGCCATTATTAACCCTCATCCCCGCAACGGTTTTAGCCCTATTTGATAAAGCATTCCCTGATCTCGGCGTCATCAGTGACTACATCAAAATCGTCAATATTATTCTGATTATTTTTTCGACACTGCATGTCATGTATTTTATTTTTCGGATTAATGATGCCATTAAAGCCGTTGATGAAATCACCAATAACAACCTAACCAAAGACATCAATACCCACGGCGGCAATATTGCCGGCAAGCTCAATCGGCGCCTTAAATCCATGCAAATCCGCATGCAAGCCCAACAGAATGAGATTCTCTATGAAGAAAAACTCAATACACGATTAAAAGCCGGATTAAATGACATTCAAACCAATATCCTCTTAATGGATCACAATCACACCATCGTATTTACCAATCAGTCATTAAATGACTTTTTGAGACCGCTTGAACCCAAACTCAAACAGGCAATGCAAGATCCTCAACCACTACAATTGCTTGGCAAAAACATCAGTCATCTTTTCAATCAAAACCCGGAAGCTTTGGATGCCTGTTTGAACTTAACAACCGAACAAACCCTCACCCTTAACTTCTTTGGCTCCGAAGTACAGTTGGTCATGTTCCCCATATTTAATAATGCCAATGAATCGATTGGGATCATCATAGAATGGCAAGATATTTACCAAGAATTATATGTTCAAAACAGTATTAAAAACTTGGTACTAGATGCCAGCTCCGGCCGACTCCATGCTCGAGTGGATGCATCGCAATTAACGGGTTTCTATAAAGACCTTTGTGCGGATATTAACCAATTGATGGACAATTTACAGGACACCTTAAAAGATATTTCTATTCTCATTGGCGGCTTACCGGCCAAGAACCTGACTTTAAAACCTAACAAGCACCATTCCGGACAATATGGCTGGACCTTAAAAACCCTTGCAGGCGGCATTGAGGCGCTCAGACAAGACTTTTGTAAAGTTAACGGTCTTGCTGAAGATGTTTATGAATCAGCCAACCACGTTGCCACCAGCAACCAAGAGCTAACCGACGCAATTAAAATGCAGCAATCAGAATTGCTTAAAACATCACAAGCAATGCGTTTATTAACTGAGAAAGTGAATGCCACAGCAGAGCAAGCACAAACGTCTAACCAGTTGGCACAACAAACACAAAATGGTGTCCGTGAAGGCAATACCAATATGCAAGAAGCCATTGCCGCCATGCGTGAAATTAGCCAGGTCAGTCAACAAATTACCGGCATTGTTTCCCTGATTGACAGTATTGCCTTTCAAACCAACTTACTGGCGCTTAATGCCGCCGTTGAAGCGGCTAGAGCAGGCGATCATGGTCGTGGATTTGCCGTTGTCGCCGGAGAAGTGCGCCAGTTAGCACAAAAATCAGCCGATGCCGCACGTGAGATAAAGACCCTCATTGACTCCAGTGCTGAAAAAATTCAACAAGGCACCCAAAAGGTTGAAACCACAGGCGAATCCTTAACTGCCATTATCGAACAAGTCACCGGCATGACCGATAATATGAGCCTCATTTCTGAAAATGCACTGCAACAGTCTCAACAAATTACCGAAGTCAACCACTCCATACAAAGTCTCAATGAAACCGCTGAAAAAAGTGCAACTTTGGTGACTGAAAATGCGTCCTTGGCTGAATATTTGGGAGAAGTCGCAGCGAATATGGATAATTTGGTTGGCACCTTTGAGTTGGGCTCTTGTGATGAAACAGCACAATCCACTCAGTTAGCAGATCAAAACAGCTTGGTGTTGGTAGTCGATGACAATATCTCCAACCAAAAAGTTGCAGTGATGATGTTGAAGAAGTTGGGCTATTTGTCAAAAGTGGCAAATAATGGCCGAGAAGCACTGAATCAAGTTCAACGTTATCAGCCAAGCCTCGTGCTGATGGATATTGAAATGCCGATTATGGACGGAATGGCAGCGACCCAACAACTCAGAAAACAAGGGTATCAAAAACCGATTATTGCCTTCACCGGC
The DNA here is from genome assembly GCA_002779995.1 of Piscirickettsiaceae bacterium CG07_land_8_20_14_0_80_44_28. Classification (GTDB taxonomy): domain Bacteria; phylum Pseudomonadota; class Gammaproteobacteria; order Thiomicrospirales; family Thiomicrospiraceae; genus Hydrogenovibrio. The sequence continues at coordinate 20,123 of PEWX01000042.1, read as the reverse complement.
CATGGTAAGGACTTTGATGACAAGCTACGCGCAGCCAATATGAACGAGGTACTGCACAAGCCATTACAGCTAGAAACCCTAAAACAAACTTTAATGCAATTTAAATGCGCACCCAATCCAAAATTGTTGGCACAAGCGCAAAAGTCACTGCGCCAAAGTAAAGTGGACAAAAACCCACAAGCCAAACAATTTTTAACCATGATTGAAGCCCACCTAAGTTGGAAAGCCAAGATTCGTAAATTTATTGATGGTGCGGATATTGACGTTACCGTCGAGACGGCTGCCGACCACACAGCATGCGCCTTAGGAAAATGGTACTACAGCGCTAAAGGGCAAAGCTTAATGCACTTACCACTGATGAAACAATTAGGGGAAGAACATGCTCAAATGCATGCGCTGATCCGAACCATTATGGAAGCCTTTAGCATTGATGATTTTGAAATCGTCGAGAGTGCAATTGATCAAATGGATGCTCAATCTGATAAGGTTGTTCAGCTTTTAAACCAATTAATTGATGAAACCATTTTATAACAGAAAAAAGCGTTGCCGGTGGACAGACAACAACTCAAGTGTTGTGACCTAAACCCGATTTTTATCGATAGTTAAGTCAGCCGGTGGCATCGGTTCTCCTAAGTGAAACCCTTGCAAATAGTCAACCTGATACCCTAATAATTTTTGTTTAATGGCTTCATTACTGACATATTCTGCCACCACTTTGATGCCAAGTTTATTGGCAATATCGACAATGCTGGTGGCGACTAACCAACTATTTTGATCGGTTAAAATCTGCTTAATAATCGAGCCATCAATCTTTAAATAATCGGCCTGCATATCCACCAGATATGAAAAATTGGAATAGCCGCTGCCAAAGTCATCAATCGCAATTTTAGCGCCTAAGGCTTTCACCTGAGTGATAAAATTTTGAACCACTTGATAATCGCCAATCGATTCACTCTCGGTTATTTCAAACGTCAATTTCCCCCGCGCAATAGATGACAGTTGTTCCAACAAATAATCACGTATCCTTGGCTCTTCAATATCCAGGATAGACAGATTCACCGATACTTGGTATCCCGTTTTTTGAATAAATTCAACCGCCTTTCGCATCACGACCTGAGTAATTTGTGCATAATAACGACTTTGCTTGGCAATATCCAAAAAATAAAAAGGGGACACCACTGAACCCTTTTCATCAATTATTCTGACCAATGCTTCATATTTAATTTCATTCACATCTAAAGGATTGACGATGGGTTGATAATAATTGACCACCCGGTCTTCTTTTAAAGCCAACTTCAACGTCTCTAACCAAGCCATATGGGTTTTAGTGGCATCAGCATCTTGAACAACCGTAACAACGCCAACATGCTGTGTTTGGTGCTTCGCCTGATACAGTGCGGTTTCTGCCATTTTTAATAAATGATCATTCCCTTGGCCAATCCCTATCTCAACATCCAAATCTATTTCAATATTTTCAATATTAAAACTGTATAAGCCAATTTGCTGCTGAAGGGTTAGCATCTTTGTTTTAAATGGCTGGATTTGTCGTCGTGACTTCAACCGTTTGGGTCGCACAACAAATACATCGGCTTGCAGTCGATATAATGCCAAATTATATCCGTCACTGAGTTCTAAAAGAATTTGAGAAAACTGTTTAATTAAACGATCACCAAATTTAAACCCGTAATATTGATTGATCAGTCGAAAGCCTTTGATATCGAGGATGCCTACTAGCTCACACTGTGTTTTATCGATATCCTCAAACAACTGAATTCGATTGGGTAAGCCGGTTAAATCGTCTAAACGATGACTATTAATCATTTCAGCTTGTTTAATCAAGTCAGTCACATCGGAGCGAATACTGATATATTCGGAAATATTCCCATTCAAATCCAAAATGGGCACAATAACACTCTTGACATAATAGTTTGAGCCATCCTTTTTTAAGTTTTGAATCACGCCACGCCAAACTTTCTTGGATTGAATGGTTTGCCATAAATCAGCAAATACCGAACTGGACATTTCCGGATGGCGTAAAATATTATGATTTTTACCCAATATCTCTTCGGAACGATAGCCTGAAAGGTGTTCGAACGCTTCATTGACATAAGTAATACGACCGGTGATATCCGTTTTAGTGACAAGAGCCGCTTGATCCAAGGCATTTTTATACTGCTCTAAAGAAGCCCTATGGGTGTCTAACGCTTCTAATACCACTCGATTCAGATGATTCAGCGAACGACTCGTAGAGGATTTGGCAAACTCTGATTCTACCTTAAAATTAACCCCCGCTGGTTTCTTTGGGTTTTTCTGCTCAGAAAGAGTTAAAAAGGTGGTGGTTAAATTCAACAGCAGAGGTTGATCTTGATGCGTAAAATATTCACCATAAGTAAAAAACCCCGCCGCAGGGGCAATTTGACTGAGTGCATGGATTTCTGCCTGAATATGATCCCCTAGAAAAGCACGCCTTGCCGTACAAGAATAAATAAAAATAGACTCAACGGGATACTGCTCATAAACATGCTTGGCTTTATCTGCTGCCTGCTTGACAATCGCATCAATATCCGCAGTCCCAAACTGAACTTGCTCGCCTTGTTTAAATCCCCCCGCATAACCAAAGCCATTCGCTTTTGACGCTGAAACAATCGAACGACCAACGTGTATATCCCCTTGCTGTTTCAGTAAAGGAAACTCCATGGCACTGGCAGGTAAGTCTTCAAGAATCTCTTCACCTAAATAGGTTTGATAAACATCACTAACGGGGCGATCATCCAGTCGATAGATTTTTCCTTCATCATTACAATCCGTTACCGTCATTAGCGGGCCAACAGCACGCCAATTCAACACATAATCTTGATGAACTTCCAACTCAGGATTGACCAACAGAACGCCAACTAGGCCTGTCTCATGGCAATCAATACCGTTGATAACAAATGTTCGTTGAAACTGGTCTAAATCTCCCGCATTGCCACCCGAAATCACCAGGCCTGGTGATTTTTGGGCCAAGCCATCGATAAAGGCTTGCGGCTGTCCCGTTAAGGGGTTACCAAACACTATCGTACATTTTGCACCGAGTTGATTGGCTTGATCAGCAACCTCGTGTCCGGTTGCTTCGGTTGAATCAGCAACATAAAAAGGATGAAGTTGAGTCTGTTCAAATACCGAAAAAACCAATAGCAACTCACCATCTGATATCTGATCTTGATGAATTTCACCGCTGGTTGAAGCACCAATTATCACAATCTTAGGCAATGCTTTTTGAATTAAAGCTAATACTGCGGTAACCTGATTTTGATGCTGATCCCCCGCCATCACCTGCAATAACACCGGGTTATCTGCCGGCATTATTTTCTGGAGGAAGCTTTGAAGGCCGTCAACTGACTGATAACGATGAATCAAGGTTTGCATAAATAAAATATCTCAGTGCAGCACTGTTTTTAGATTGATTTGTTTGAAATAACAATACGTTAAAAACATATAAATTTCAAATAAAAAAACCCGCAAATAATGCGGGTCTTAGTCATTTATGATGGGTTTCAATTATGCCAGTTCACCCGCATAACCTTCGATACCCGGATTGTTTTTCACGCCTTTTAATTTAGGGTGATTGACCTTTTTCAGTTTCATATCTTTTTTATGATTCCGTAAATAATCTGCAGCCACATCCCACATTAAGCGTCCATCACCGACAGAATCCACTTGCGCCCAACCGGCAACAGAGTAGGATTTACCGGCTTCAAGCGGCGTGCCGTCATCCAAACGCATATCCGAAATACGATTACCAAACGAAGCATTCGGCTCACAAGTATAATCCATGCCGCCCAAACGCACCATATCACCACCGGATTGCAAGTAAGGGTCTTTTTGGAAAAGGTTCTCACAAATTCCTTCTAAAATATCTTTCATTTGCGCACCGGTTAATTCCGATTTATAGGTTTCCCCATAGGTCATTGACGTCTCGTCCATTACCCGTTCCATGGTAATCATCTCACCTGCCAGCACAGAGGTTCCCCAACGAACACCCGCAGACATAGCGATTTGTGCATCATGCTCTTCTCTTAACGAGTTCACGATAATTTGATCCCAGGTTCCCATAAAGTTTCCACGACGGTAAAGGGTATCTTCGGCCACGGCTAATTCTTCAGAAAGAATCTCGCCATACGTTTTGCCTAAACGGCTTTTATTAACGGCACGTGCCGGGTCTCTTGATTCAATAATGGCGTTATCATACTTACGCGTATACAGATTTTCGAGGTAGTGGTTAACCGATTTATCAGCAGGTAACACATTTGAAAAGATGGGGAGTAGATTATAATGCACCCCGCGCAATTTACCGTTTTGGATATCCAAATCCATACAACCTACATATTTGGCATTTGACCCTGCATTGGTGACATGACAGACACCGCCTTCAGGCGTTTTTACCGGAATGGTCTTAGGAATCCCATCATGGGTATGACCTCCAAAAATCGCGTCAATTCCGCTAACACGTGAAGCCATTTTAATGTCCACATCCATACCGTTATGCGACAGCATCACTACAGCAGCAACTTTTTCCTTTTCGCGGATTTTATCAACCGTATCTTGCAACGCACCTTCACGCAAGCCAAATGACCAATCCGGGAAGTTAGACTGTGGATTAGCATTTGCCGTACGAGGGAAGGCTTGTCCAACCACGGCAATACGCTCACCATTAATGACTTTAATGGTATAAGCCTTAAAGGCACGCCCCTCATCTTCTGAATACATGCCAATTCCGTTATAACGCTCAGTCATTTCCCGATAATCATCACCAAATAATGAATCTTCTTTAATGCGTAGATTTTGCGCTAAAAATTCGCCTTTAAATTGGCTGATATTTTTTAAAACTTCTTCTTCTTGATAGGTAAATTCCCAGTGACCTGTCATCACATCAATACCAATCAAATTCGACGCTTCAACCATATCTTGACCACGGGTGAACAGTGCGGTTCCAGAACCATGCCATAAATCCCCACCATCCATGGTTAAGGTGTTTTCACGCCCCCCGGCCGATTCACGCAATTGATCCAATAGGGTTTTTATATGGGCAAACCCACCCACTTTACCATATTGCTCTGACGCATCTCGGAAGTTCAAATAGGTAAAGGCATGCGCCAGCGGTGTATTGGGGGCAATATTGAGTTCTTTAAGAAGCTTATTTCCGACAATATGGGGCAGCTTGCCAAACGCAGGGCCTGTCCCCAAATTCACATTGGGTTCACGGAAATGAATGGGTTTTAATTGTGCATGGGTATCGGTAATATGCAATAAACGAACCTTACCTTTCATGGGGAGGTTATACATATCCATAGTGGCGGTAGCGCCTTGTTTCTTTTCTGGGCTAGACGACATAGCGCCCGCTGTGCCCGGAAGCATTCCAGCAGCGGCTGCTAGAGACATAACATGAAGGAATTCACGACGATTTAAAGACATATTGCCCTACTCCGTTTACATTAAAAAAATCGAATTTGGTTTCAGTATGATCCTATTAAAGAGACCTTTACACGAGACAGTGTCACAATAGACTCCGCCCATGCAAAGGTCTCTAAAGCTAAAAATCATACAAACTTTTATAAATATAAGCAATCCCTAATAAAAAGTCTAATAGAGTCTGCTTATCTTACATTCGATATTATTTATCTGTAGGGCTGTTATTCAGTCGTCAGCCAACCCATTTACGAGCATTACGGAACAAACGCATCCAAGGCGCATCTTCCAACCAATCATCCGGGTGCCAGGAATTTTGTACCGTTCTAAACACCCTTTCCGGATGCGGCATCATAATGGTGACTCGGCCATCTTGTGTGGTCAACCCGGTCATGCCATTAGCAGATCCATTCGGGTTCAAGGGATAGACTTCGGTTGGCTGACCTTGGGCGTCAACATAACGTAAACTCACCATTGCATCAATATCGCTCGGTACGTCTCCATCAAACTCCATACGGCCTTCACCATGCGCAACGGCGACCGGAATACGCGTCCCCGCCATCCCTTGTAATAAAATTGAAGGTGAGTCTTGGATTTCAACCAGTGAAAAACGCGCTTCAAATTGCTCTGATTGATTGCGAACAAATTTTGGCCAATGCGCTGCACCGGGAATAATTTCTTTGAGATTCGATAACATTTGACAACCATTACAAACCCCTAAGGTAAAGGTATCTTCGCGATGAAAGAACCTTTCAAACTGCGTTCTCGCTTGATCATTCAATAAGATGGAACTCGCCCAACCCCGACCCGCACCGAGGACATCTCCGTAAGAAAAACCACCACAAGCAACTAATCCACGGAAATCATCAAATGAAACTGAACCCGATAACACATCAGACATATGCACATCAATTGCATCAAATCCGGCTCGATTAAATGCCGCAGCCATTTCTTGCTGACCATTGACCCCTTGCTCTCTCAAAATAGCCACTTTGGGTCGCGGCTGTCCTGCAAACTCAACGCTAATGTCTTCATTCGCATCAAAGGTCACCACCGGTACAATCTGACCTTGGCTATCTTGAGAAATAGCCTCAAACTCTTGTTGTGCACAGTATTCATTATCACGCAAAGCTTGCATCCGGTAACTGGTTTCCGCCCACCAGGCCTGGTAGTTTTTACGTGACCCCTGCAACACTTTTTGACCCTGTGCATAAATGTCAATGGTATCGCCTTGCGTCACTCGGCCGATAAACTGTGCCATCTCCGTCAAACCATAGGTCGTCATTAACTCTTCAACTGCGGGTCGATCCGATTCTAAAATTTGGATAATCGCCCCAACTTCTTCTGAACAGAGCGCGGCGATGGGCTCATTTCCTAATGCAGACACCTCCAAATCCAAACCACAATGCCCGGCAAATGCCATTTCTAATAAGGTTACTAAAAAACCACCGTCCGATCGGTCATGATAAGCTAACGCCAACTCATCGGCCATAAGCGTTTGTACAAAATCAAACAACTGGATTAAGTCATTCGCCGAATCCAGATCTGCGGATTCATCGCCAATTTGATTATAAACTTGCGCTAAACAACTGCCGCCTAAGCGATTTTGACCGCGACCTAAATCAATCGCCAACAGACACGTTTCGCCTAAATCCGTTCGTAATTGAGGCGTCAGTGTTTTACGCACATCCTGTACAGGGGCAAAGGTAGTAATATTCAACGAAACGGGTGAAGTGACCGACTTGGTTTCAGCGCCATCCTGCCAAACAGTTTTCATAGACATGGAATCTTTACCGACAGGCACCGCAATGCCTAATTGTGGACACAGTTCTAAGCCAACGGCTTCAACCGCTTGATACAGCGCGGCATCTTCGCCGGGATGACCGGCAGCCGCCATCCAGTTTGCGGAAATTTTTATATCACTCATTTTTTCAATTTTGGCACAAGCAATATTGGTAATCGCTTCTGCAATGGATAACCGGGCAGAAGCCTTCGGATTGATTAAAGCCACCGGAGGCCTTTCACCAGATGCCATTGCCTCTCCCGTATAACCTTGATAATCTGCACAAGTCACCCCTGCATCCGCTACAGGCACCTGCCAAGGTCCAACCATCTGATCACGCGTTACCATACCGGTAATAGAACGATCACCAATGGTAATTAAAAAACTTTTGCCGGCGATGGTTGGCAATTTTAATAAGCGCTCAACAACATCATCCATTGTCAGTACAGCCGGTTCAAAGCCAGGCTGAGGAATCCGACGAGAAACAACATCACGGTGCATTTTAGGGGGTTTACCCAATAAAACATTTAAAGGCATATCCACCGGGTTATTATCAAATACGGTATCATTCACCACCAACTTCTGTTCAGCCGTGGCTTCCCCCACGATCGCATATAAACAGCGTTCACGGCGGCAAATCTGTTCAAATTCTGCAAGCTTATCGGGATAAATCGCGATCACATAACGCTCTTGAGATTCATTACACCAAATTTCCATGGGTGACATACCCGGCTCATCATTGGGAATAGCTCTTAAATTAAAATGCCCACCTCGACCGGCATCATTGACCAATTCAGGAAAAGCATTCGACAAGCCGCCTGCGCCCACATCGTGAATGGATGCAATCGGAGAGGCGTCACCCAAATAAGTACAACGGTCAATCACTTCTTGCGCTCGACGCTCCATTTCCGGGTTCTCGCGTTGAACCGAGGCAAAATCTAATGTTTCGGAACCGGCACCACTGTCTACGGATGACGCAGCACCGCCCCCTAAACCAATCAACATGGCGGGTCCCCCCAATACCACTAATTTAGCACCAACCGGGATGGTTTCTTTATGAACATGCATATCTCGAATAGCACCCAATCCCCCTGCTAACATAATCGGTTTGTGATAGCCTCTGACTTCATCGCCATCATGCGTCAACAAGGTATTTTCATAGGTACGAAAATAGCCATTAATCGCCGGGCGGCCAAATTCATTGTTAAACCCAGCAGCACCTAAAGGGCCTTGCAACATAATATCCAAAGCGGAAACAATTCGATTTGGCTTACCATAAGCGCTTTCCCAAGGTTGTTTAAACCCCGGGATATTTAAATTGGATACCGTAAACCCGGTTAATCCGGCCTTTGGCTTAGAGCCCCTACCCGTCGCCCCTTCATCCCGAATTTCCCCGCCGGATCCGGTCGCGGCACCCGGCCAAGGTGAAATGGCCGTTGGATGGTTATGGGTTTCCACTTTGATTTGAAAGTGAACCGGCTCCTCAACCGTTTGATACTGAGCGGTCTGTGGATTCGGAAAAAAACGCGAAGCAGCATAGCCCTCTAAAACAGCCGCATTATCACTATAGGCGGATAACACCCCTTGCGGGTTCTTTTGATAAGTATTGCGAATCATGCCAAACAGCGAATGCGATTGAGTTTGGCCATCAATCGTCCAATCAGCATTAAAAATCTTGTGTCGGCAATGTTCTGAATTCGCTTGGGCAAACATCATCAGCTCGGCATCCACCGGATTACGCCCCAAACGGGTAAACGCTTGAACCAAATAATCCATTTCATCTTCTGATAGCGCCAACCCAAGAGTCTGATTAGCTTGTTTTAAAGCCTCTAATCCACCTTGCAAAATATCCACGGTTTGCAAGGGCCGAGGCGATTGATGCGAAAACAAATCTGCCAAGGTTTCGGTATCATGCACCACCTGCTCCATCATACGATCAAACAACAACGCTTCCATTGCAGGACGATCGGATTCAGCAACCCCTTCAAAATAGTAAACAACCCCACGCTCAATCCGACTCACCTCCTCTAATCCGCAGGTATGGGTTATATCCGTTGCTTTTGACGACCAGGGTGAAATCGTCCCTAAACGCGGCAAAACAATACAACTCGATGGCGTCAATTCACCAGAAACAACGTCAGGCGAATCATTGACTAACTGTCTTAATTTGATTAAAGATAGCTCTGTTAATTGAGTGGTCGGTGTCTTTAATTCAACAACATAAATGGCTTGCGATTTTAAACCCGATATGGCGCCGACAGTGGACAGTGTTTGATGAAGTTGATTAAGACGATACTTGGAATGCGCCGAATTTCCCCAGATGATTTGCATGGTAATTCCTTATACAAAAAGCCCCCGAAAGCGACGAGGGCAGATAATTAGATGATGAATTCTTTACGGCTGTTTTTCTTCGGTGGGTTTGACCGCATCATTAAACAGTTTATTTTCAACTGCCGGATTCAATAAATTGGGTGGAATGGCTAAGTCTTTTGCCAACACGGCTTGAGACGATTCAGGGTCATCCGCTACTTCTTGACAAGGGGTTGAAGAGCAGGCAGACATGACCATCGCCACCGAGAACAGGCCAATAAAACGCAAAACCGTTTGCAAAGAAGCCTTGACGGTTCCGCGCACAAAATTCGATATAGATTTCATTCAGACAACACTCCTGCGAGTTGTAAAGCATGACGCACTTGTGGATGATATTTTTCGGATAACGGCGTCAATGGCAACCGAATCGCGCCATTCATTAAGCCCATTTCAGCCATCGCCCATTTCACAGGAATCGGATTCGCCTCTAAAAACAAACTGGTATGCAACTCTGACAAACAAACATCTAAGTTCCGTGCCCGTTCAGCGTCACCTTTTAATGCCGCTTCATAGACTTCTGATAACTGAGCAGGTGCCACATTGGCCGTCACAGAGATTCCGCCATGCCCCCCCGCTAGAATAAACTCCACTGCGGTTGCATCATCCCCGGTATAAAGGTCAAAATCATCCCCCGTCAAAGCTTTAATCTGCGCCACACGACTGACGTCACCTGTCGCCTCTTTAATACCAATAATATTCGGAATTTGCGCCAATCGACCAACCGTTTCCGGCAATAAATCACACGCTGTGCGCCCCGGCACATTATAAAGAATTTGATCAATGGCAACCGTTTCTGCAATTTTTTTGTAATGCAAATACAACCCTTCCTGAGTGGGTTTATTGTAATAAGGGGTGACCAATAAACAAGCATCCGCGCCGACTTCTTTTGCATATTGCGTTAAGCCAATCGCTTCCGCAGTGGAGTTAGCGCCCGTTCCTGCAATAATGGGGATACGCCCTGCTGCCTTTTGCACGGCAAAACGAATCACATCACGATGTTCTTGAAAATCTAAGGTTGCTGATTCACCTGTTGTTCCCATTGCGACGATGGCTTTCGTCTTAGACTCGATGTGAAATTCAATTAATTTCTCAAGCGCTTCATAGTCCACGGACTCATCTTCTAACATGGGTGTGACCAATGCCACCATACTGCCTCTAAACACGATGTTTTCTCTCCAGCCATTTGCAAAATTTTAAACAGTAATATTAACCTTTCACCCCTGTTTCTTCAAGCGCTTATTTCAGCGTCAAGACCCTTTCAATCTTTGCCATTTTTTTGATTATTTTTTCATTGTGATTCTAAAAAAAACCTTGCATACTAATTATTAAATGTAAGGAGAAAACAATGACTGACACTGCTCAAATTCAACTCAATGAATCCGTCCCGCCCTTTACGCTGGAAGCGACCAGCGACAATACGGTTTCTGAATCTGATTTATTAGGCCACCATACCGTTTTGTATTTTTACCCCAAAGACAACACGCCCGGCTGCACCACAGAGGGTCTGGACTTTACCGCAGCCTACAATGACTTTAAAGCACTCAACACCAAAATCTACGGTATTTCACGTGACGCTATTCGCAAACATGAAAACTTCAAAGCCAAATATCAATTTCCCTTTGAATTGATCTCTGACCCGGACGAAATCTTATGCAAACTATTTGATGTCATTAAACTGAAAAAGAACTATGGTAAAACCTATTTAGGCATTGAACGCAGTACTTTCTTAATTGACCCCCAAGGAAAACTCATCCAAGCCTGGCGCAAGGTCAAAGTCATCGGCCATGTAAAAGAAGTTTTGGCAGCTGTTAAAGAGCAGCAACCCTAAACTTTGCTGACGTTAACAATTGGGCACAAAGCGCGCAATTGTGTCTTAATCCTTTGTAGCCAATCATAAGAGGAATCAAATAATGACAGACAACCCAAATCGGCTCTTTATATTAGATACCAATGTACTCATGCATGACCCTATGGCACTGTTCCATTTTGAAGAGCATGACATTTTCATTTCCATGACCGTATTAGAAGAGCTTGATGCCGGCAAAAAAGGGATGTCAGAAGTCTCACGCAATGTCCGTGAAACCAATCGACTCATCGACCAAATCATTAGCGATGCCAGTTTTGAAGACATTAAACGAGGGCTTGACCTTGAAAGAATCCACCCTAACAAAGAAAAAAGCACCTTACATTTAGGCAAACTTTTTTTTGAAACAGAACCCTTATTAGCCAACCTCCCTGAGTCCCTTCCAAGCCACAAAGCTGACAATCATATTTTACAGACAGGCCTGGCTTTAAAAGCGAAATACCCCAGCCGCAATGTAACCTTAGTCACCAAAGACATTAATATGCGCATTAAGTCTTCTGCGGTCGGACTTCACTCTGAGGATTACTACAACGATCGTGTATTAGAAGACGCCGACTTACTGTTTACCGGATGGGAAATATTACCGGAGCATTTCTTTGAAAATCACTTCGACAAAATGAAATCTTGGCAACAAGACAATAAAACCTTTTACGAATTGGATCTCGACGAAACGCTACACTGGTACGCCAATGAATGCCTAATCAGTGAAAATGATTCAGGGTTCAGTGCGATTGTGCGCAAAATTGAACAAGGCCGAGCCACGCTTGAGTATCTCCCCAATTTCTCGCAATCTCGCAACACGGTTTGGGGGGTTACCGCACGCAACCAAGAACAGAATATGGCACTCAATTTTTTAATGGATCCCAATATTGATTTTGTGTCGTTATTAGGAACGGCAGGCACAGGGAAAACCCTAATCGCACTCGCCGCCGCACTCGAACAAACCCTTGATGAAGGGATTTACAATGAAATTATTATGACCCGCGCAACCATTCCCATTGGCGATGACATTGGTTTTTTACCCGGCACGGAAGAAGAAAAAATGACCCCCTGGATGGGCGCACTAATGGATAACCTAGAAGTGCTCACCAAAAGCGATGGCCATACAACCGACTGGGAAAAAGCGTCTACCCAAGAGCTGCTTAATAAACGCATTAAAATCAAATCGTTGAATTTTATGCGAGGGCGAACCTTTCAAAATAAGTTTATTATTTTAGATGAAGCGCAAAACCTCACCCCAAAACAAATGAAAACCTTGATTACCCGAGCCGGAGAAGGCACCAAAATTGTTTGTTTAGGCAATATCGGCCAAATAGATTCGCCCTATTTAACTGAAACCACCACCGGCTTAACCTATATCGTTGATCGTTTTAAAGAATGGCAACACAGCGCACACATCACTTTACAACAAGGGGAGCGCTCTCGCCTGGCCGAGTTTGCTTCAGACAATTTATAACATAGCATTCTCATCCATTTGGACACAAAAAAGCCCCAAAATGGCCAGGCCTGGTCATTTTTAGGCTTTTAAATTACTTACTGACTCAATGGGGAGTTACTGGTTCTCTTCCGGTATTTGAAACCCTAGTTCCGTAGAATTTAACTTACAATACCCCACCGCAAACTCTAAAAGCTCGCCTACCGCCCGATGACGAAACTTGTGTTTCTGGCGCACATGTGAAAAAGGTCTCTGTAATGGTGGATCCAGCGTCAAAGCTTTAAGCGTTCCCAGCTTAAGCTCTTTGGCAATGGTCGTCTTCGACACGATGGCAATCCCCACATCGGCTTCCACTGCCATCTTAACCGATTCCGGGCTACCTAACTCCATCACGACCTTCAAATCGGAATAACTTAACCCTTGTTCACGAATATAGTGATCAATGACCGAACGCGACCCTGACCCTTCTTCTCGAGAAATATAGCGATACTGACGCATGTCTTCAATCGAAATTTTATTACGATTGGCTAAAGGATGTTCGACCGGCACAATCAATACCATTTCATCAATTCGGCAAACGTCTACTTCTAGATTCTTGTTATACACCGGCGCTTCAACAATCCCCAAATCAATCATATTGTTTTCCACCATTGCCACAATGGCATCGGTATTTCCAACCTGAAGGCGAATATTGACATCTTCAAATTTTTTATTGAACATACCGAGCAGATTGGGCAACATGTATTCAGCAATCGTGGTACTGGCGCCGATCAACAAGCTCCCCGTCACTTCACCCGTTAACTCCCTCACCTCATTATTCATCTTATCGTAATGATCGAGAATTTTTTCCGCATAATCATAGACCAGTTTGCCTGCTTCGGTCAGGCTAATCTTATTATGGGTTCGGTCAAAGAGGCGCGTGTTAAAAAACTCTTCGAGTTGTTTGACTTGAAAGGTTACTGCGGGTTGTGTCATATGAAGGGTTTCAGCTGCTTTGGTAAAACTCAATACTCTTGCAACTGTGTAAAAAACTTGAAGCCGTCTATCAGCCATACTGAAAGTGCCTTTTATTATAACTATCTAAATAACTTTTTAAGGAATAGACTATAGTGCCGCTAGATACAAAAGTCAAAATATTTTATAACTTCCCCCTAAAATTGCTTATGATCATCCGTTAAAAAACGCCGCTTAACGGGCTGCGGATAAGCGGCATGTCCGTTGAAAATTTATTTTCATAAGGACTGTCCGCTTCATTCGCTTGTTAGTCCTGCGCTTGCGCGGGACACAAGCGGATGGCAATCCGCAGCCCGTTAGTTCCGACGCACAAGCGTCGGAACTAACGGTCTTTTAGCAATCGTTCCAACGCCACAAACAACTTTTTATTTTCAGCTTTTAACTTTAGCAATAACTGTTCGTTTTCTTGTTGAATTTTAGCGTCATGATAATGGACATTGCGTTCATGCGATTGATTATGCAATGATTCAATGCGATGCTCTAAACCGATAATATGGTTCGATACCTGCTCCAGCACTCGAGCCATATGCTGTTCATTTGTGACCGATAACTGCTCTAAATGGGTCTGCATTAAACGCACTTGGGTCAAAATTTCTTTTTCCCGATTTTTTTGTTCTGCCCCAATCAAAAAGGCGGATACATTTGCAGTTACCAGTGAAAACAACATTACCCCAACTAGGATTAAAACCGCACCGAAAATCCGCCCGGTATCGGTCAAGGGAACCATATCGCCATATCCAACGGTGGTAATCGTTACCAGAGCATACCAAACACCATCAACAAAAGTGACCTGCTCAATAACCGAAAAAATTGTTCCTGACACAATAATAAAAACAAACGCACCAAACAACACCATGCCAAAGCTGTTTTGACGTAACAAATCAACCACCGACCAAAACACATTCAAGATAATTCTTAAAAACAGAAAAAGCCGTAAACTTCGAAACAGCACTGCCCAGTCTTGGCCAACATCCATCCAAGGGTAAGCAACCAAAATAATGACCCCATTTAACCAGTTATGCAGTAAATACCGTTTACGATTCGTGACCAGTAGCATATTAACGCAAAACTCTAGGGTAAAGACCGACCACACGCCTATCGACAATATCGATTGATATTTTCGACCTGAATAATCCAGCACCAACTGCACCACCACAATCAACAGTGCAATAAGCACGATAAATGAAAAGTAACGCCCAACCTGTCGCGCTTTTAGGTTTTCAAACTCAGAAACCCCTTCAACCCCGAGTAAGGCTTTAATATTGATACGAGGCAGGCGGGGTCTAATCATTGTGCTAAGGAAGGCAGAACATCACGGCCTTTTAGAACTTGTGACATCAACCAATGCTTGATGGGTGCAGCTTGGTCTGCAAGCGGCAATATTTGCGAACGCAGTGTATTTTTAACCGTCTGATCTTGTTGAAAAAGCCAATCAAACCCTTCCATCGACCGCTGAACAATCACATTATCGCCTCGCCGCCAACGTTCATAACGACGCAACACACTGCGACGACTCCAGTCTTTTTCGGGTGTTTGCTGTCGCGCATACGTTAACGTATCAATTAACGCAGCGGCATCCAGCAACCCCAAATTCACCCCCTGACCAGCCTGCGGATGCACGGTATGAGCGGCATCACCAATCAACACCAAATGCGGTTGAATATAAGTATTCGCATGTCGCCGAATCAATGGAAAAGCAGCGCGCTCGCCGACCTTGATCACTTGACCCAATTTGGCAGCGGAGGCCTCAGTAATCGCCTCAGCAAAGGCTTCGTCGGACAACGACAATGCCCACTGCATTTTGTCTATTGGCAAATACCAAGCTATCGAACTGTGATTATCCGCCATGGCTAAAAAGGCAAAAGGGCCATCCGCCTGATACCGTTGCCAACAGGTATTTTGATGTGAAAGCTCGGTTTCCACACACCCCACCACCGCACATTGTTGATAATCATGGCTCGTCAGCTCAATACCGGCCAATTGCCGAGTTTTAGAAGCCGCACCATCCGCGCCCACCACCAATCTGGATTTCAAAGTGCCGCCACTTTTCAAAACCACTTCCGCCCATTTTGACGTTAACTTTAAATCCACCACTTGTTCGCCAATACAAAGCGTTACCAAAGGGTGCTTTAACAACCGCTCCCACAAAGCGGCTTGAATCACCGCATTTTCGACAACATGCCCTAAGTTTGGCTGATGAATATCTGCCGCTGAAAAATGCACCTGCGCGTCTGAAATAGACTCCCACACGTGCATATCGGTAAAGGCATGACAACGCCGCGATTCAATGCCCTGCCAAACGCCCAGCGCTTTTAAAATATTTTCAGACGCACGGGTTAACGCACTGACCCGAACTTGGAAAGGCTGTTGATCCGACCAAGCCAGATCCGGCTCAAATTGTTCTAATAATAACACCTTGAAATTCTGCTCTGCCAACCCTAAAGCCGCAGTGGCACCGACCATGCCACCCCCAATAATGATCACATCCCAACCGCCCTCAGCCTCAGCGGCCAAAAGTTGAAATGACTGTGAAATAGCTTCAACCATGTTGATTTAACCCCATTGAAAAGGATGCAAATCGCTTTCTTAATGGCGCTAAGGAATGCATTGCCATTAATCCTAACCCTCGAAAATGTCCAACGACCGGGGAAGACGTTTGAAACAACTGAATCAAACTATCCGTCAACCCCATTACCGATTGGTGATGACGGTGTCTGGCCTGCGCATAATGCGATAAAAAGTTAGCATCGCCCAAATCATCAACGGCTTGCGCCATTTCGACAAATTGTTGAATATCGGCAATCCCCAAATTCAGTCCTTGTGCCGCAACAGGGTGTTGGGTATGGGCAGCATTGCCGATCAAAACCGCTCTGGTCTCGATAAAATTAGGCACATAGGTTTCAATTAATGGATAAATTACCCGTTGACTCACCGCCGTAAACCCGCCAAATCGCTCGCCCATTTGTTCAGTAAACCCGGCTAAAAAAGCAGCATCATCCATTTGCCGTACTGCATCAATTTGCGCTTCCGGCACAACCCAAACCGCCTTATGTTTTTTGCCTTGCATGGGCAACAAAGCCACAGGACCTGTTTGGGTAAACCGCTCAAACGCCCAGCCATGGGCAGGCTCTGCCGTCGTTACCTGACTAATCACCCCAAAAGCGTGATAGGACTTTTCCGTCATGGGCAAATCCAATTGTTTTCGAACAGCCGACTGAGTGCCATCTGCTCCCACAATCAATTGAGCGTAACGCTTTTCCAAGTGTTGTTTGGTTTCAAATGTGACCGCCTGAAATCCATTTTCAAGCGCAAATCCGACCAGGCCTGCTCCGCTAAAGACTTCAATATTAGCAAGGGTATTGACGGTTTCCCATAAAGCCGCTCCTAAATCTGCTGCGGTAATACTATACCCCAATGCCGGCGTATTCATTTCATCCGCATGCAAGTAGGTTAATCCTAAATAGCCTTTTTGCGAAACATGGACATGCTCAATCGGCGTTATTTTCGCTTGTAATGCGTCTCCCAAACCCAACTTCTCAAGAAACTGCATAGAACCATAAGAAAGCGCCAATACCCGTCCATCAAAAGAACCGACTTCGCCTTGACGCAAGCAATTTTTTTCAATCACCGTGACGGCTTTGCGCTGTTTAGCTAAGGCAATCGCCAATATCAACCCGACAGGGCCGCCTCCGACTATCACCGCTGATTTTACGTCTATTGCCATACTGCCCCCTTAATCAAAAACCGACTAATGGCGATTAGCCATCATCCAACGTTCTATTTCAGCAACCGTTCTGGGTAGCCCCGCCGTTAAGACTTCGCACCCTGAATCTGTCACCAAAACATCTTCTTCAATGCGAATACCGATGCCTCGATAAACCTCAGCGACCTCTGATGCCGATTTGGGTAGATACAAGCCCGGCTCGACCGTCAATACCATACCCGCTTGTAAAGGTCGGGACTGTCCCGCTTTCTTATAAGCACCAACATCATGCACATCCATCCCCAACCAATGACTGACGCCATGCATATAAAAAGGCTTATAGGCTTCATCCTCAATCAATACCGATCGTTTTCCGGACAAAATACCCAAATCAATCAGGCCTTGGGTGAGGTTTTCGACGGCTATTTTTTGCAATTCTTCAAACAAAATTCCCGGCTGAATTTGTTGAATCACGGCTTTTTGTGTTGCCAATACCAACTCATATAAAGCGGCTTGATACCGGGTAAACTGACCATTAGCGGGAAAAGTTGAAGTAATATCCCCTGCATAGCCGCCAAATTCAGCACCGGCATCCACCAAAACCAAATCGCCATTGTGAATTTTGGCGGTATTTTCAGTGTAATGCAGTACACACGCATTATCACCACCGGCAACAATGGTATTAAAGGCGACTCTGGGCGCACCGCGTTGCTTAAAAGTATTTTCCATATCCGCTTGAACTTGATATTCAAACTTTTCCGATGCCACCGATTTCATCGCGCTCAAATGCCCCTGCACAGACACGCGCGCCGCCTGGCGCAATATCGCAATCTCCGCCTCGGATTTAATAAGCCGCATTTCATGCAGAACAGGATCTAAATCGGCAATCGCCTGAATCGATTCATCCCCCTTTCGGCTATTGGCTTTATGCAAAACAACCCATTCCGACAAGGTTTCCATCCAGTCCGGTAACTCGGAAAAACTAACATAAACCGTTTTAACGTCTGTTAAAAGGCTAAACCCGGTATCCACTAACTCAGAAATCTCCCAGGCCTGGTCAATATTCAGCTGTTGCGGGGCAAATTCCACACCCAAACGTCGTCCTTGCCAAACCTCTTTTTCTGAATCCTTCGGTCTTAAAAAAAGTCCCGTTGTGAGCTTTCCCAGCTGTTTTTTAAGCATCAATACCGCATCCGGTTCGCTAAACCCCGTTAGGTAATAAAAATCAGAAGCCGGTCTAAACGCATACTCCACATCACGATTGCGAATTTTTTCTGCTCCGGAAGCCACCCACACGACACTATTATCGGCAAGCTGCGCGGCCAAAGCCTGCCGCCTTTCAGTATAGATTGCATTCGATTTCATTAGTGTAATGACTCCGTCGGCGGGTTCATCGTCATAATCGGTGACCCTTCAACCGGGTTAAGGGTTTCATTAATGGTCAGCACGCCAATTTTAACGAACTCCACCAACTCCATATAATTCGCCTCATCCTGCTCAGAGCAATCAGATAGATCGGCAATATCAATGCGCGCAATGCTGCCAAAATCCCGGCACAACTCAGCAACCTCACCTTTCAACTTAGATTGGGTCTGTCTCGCCAGACCCAATCCATACAAAAACCCCTCACACCATTGCCCTAACATTTCAGCTCGAAAAGACAACTTTTCAGAGTCGGCAGGCAAGCACAAAGTCAATTCAAATCCTGAACCGTTTAAAGCCGCCTCAGCATCCAAATACAATTGATGCATCGCCACCAAAAAGCTTTCTTTAACACGCGTCACCTTGGCTTCATCCAATAATCGTTTTAACCAAACCGCTTCTTTCATCTCACCCTCTCCGCACATTGCCCCCATTAACATACCCTGCAAAAAGGCAGCAGACTCTAATTCCGCATAAGGCTCAATGGCGATATTCATCTCATCGAATGCTATTTTTTTTTGTGACATGCGCTTCCTTTAAAACTCAAATAATCAGGTTTTGAATCATACCATAGCTTAGCGCGCAACCAAAGACACCGATGCCGGCTCAGGTTTTTTAATGACAAATCTTTTTAAAATGCGTAACATAAAAAAATCACTGAATGAAATTATTGAATAACCCATAAAAAAGGAAATGACATGCTGACGCTTTCACTTATGAACCACACATTTGAGGTTCCCTGTGAACCGGAAGATCGAGAAATGCTGATTGAAGCAGCCACACTACTAGAAGACAAACTAGAACAAGCCCCCAATCTAAAAGGCGAAAGTAAAGTGCTAATGGTGGCATTGAACCTGTGCTATGATTATTTACAACTCAAACAAGACACCAGTCAATATTGTTTACGCTTAGATCAACAACTGGAAACCTTACAAAAATTACAAACCGATACGCATTCTTAAACAAAACCCCGTCTCTCACCCCAAACTAGACGCTAATTTTAAAACAAAAAAAAGCCACCCGAAGGTGGCCTTTTCTACAAAACTTCCCTAACAAATTATATTAGGAAATCGACTGTTGGCAA
>PEWX01000087.1 GCA_002779995.1 Piscirickettsiaceae bacterium CG07_land_8_20_14_0_80_44_28 | reverse complement strand
GGTGTTGGTGGGTAAAATGCGCATAACGCTTAACCATTTTATAATCCGACCAGCCACCTAGTTCTTGAAGAACTTCTAAAGGCGTTCCTCGTTGAATATGCCATGTTGCCCACGTGTGACGCAAATCATGCCAACGAAAATCCTCTATTCACAATTTAGCGCAAGTATTCTTAAAAGCTTTGATATTGTCCTCCTGATACGGTTGTCTTTACAACTGTGTCTTTGGATAGGGATGATTACGATTAGGCTTTATATCACCTAACAGGCCTCATCTTAGGGTCTTAGCAATACAAGCCTGTTCTCTTTTTGTTGATAGGATTAGTGCATCGTCAGTTTATGCGTGTTTTTTTAATGATTATAGTAAATTGAGTCAGGCCTGGTTGTTTTTAGAGGCGTTTGGAGTGATGGGTGAGAGAGCGTTTGTTTAGAAAAAGGTTGAAATAGCAAAAAAAAACGGAGCAGTGGTTATATCCAATGCTCCGTTTTAAAATAGGGAATCAGAAGTGATTCCCTTGAGTTTGCTGTTTAGTTACCGGCAGTTGCGCCAGAAACGATCTTTTGTTTCTCTTCAACTTTGGCTTTAACAGTATCGTCATTTTCAAAACCTACTGTGTTACCGTTTTTAACGTCTTCTTTTTTCTTTTCAACAACTGCTTTGAAAAGATCAGTATCGACCGTTATAACCACTACCTTTTTACCTGCATCATTTAATGATTGGTTTGCAGAATTAGTTTTAATTTTTTCTTTAGTTAGATCAGCAACACTACTCTTTTGAACAGCGATTACAATTTTTGCAATGGTATCAAGCAGGGTATCACCTGTTTGAGCGGCACTGTTTTCATTGATGGCATCTTTAACCGCGTTCGCAGCGGATTTAGCCGCAGCGCGCTTAGTTGAATCAGTGACAACACTCTCGATAACGGTATCATCATTTACAGCATCATCAATTGTGGCAGTTGTTGCCGTTTTGGTTTTGGTTGCTGTAGCAAATGCTTTTAGTGGATCCGTATTACCGGCTTTTTCAAGGGTTTTGGCTAGGGCCGTTAATTTAACGGCCGCTTTCGTTAAAGCGTCATTACCATTGGCAGCTTCTTCAACTGGGTTTTTGTCAAGGTCAGCGTCTGTAACACCTAATAATTCAGCTGTTCTGGCTCTTGCATCTGCTTCAGACAGACCTGCATCCTGGTAACTTTTAACCATAGTGGTTAACGGTGTTAAAGCTAGTTTTTTTAAGCCAGATTCTGTTGCTTTTGAACCGGGTGCTGACATAGGAGGAAGATCTGCACCGGTATGTGCATCTTTACAGCCAGTAGCAGTAAGTGGTTCTGTAGGCGTGCTCATATACATATATTGACCAGGTGCATTTGTAGCATCTACCTCGATAGCAGTCAGATCACCAGATTTAAGCGTACAACCGGTTCCTAAGCCATCGGCAACGGTGACAACGGTTCCGTTACTTGCCGCACTTTCGACAGCAATGTCAATTTCTGCATCAACGCTGGCTGCCGTTGGGGAACTGGTTGGAATTGGGTTGTCGCTACAGCCAACGACCATAGACATGGCGGCAGCAAGTAAACTGGTTTTAAACAGTAATGTTAGGTTTTTGGTATTCATTGTTTGTTCCTTCTGAGGGTAATTG
The DNA here is from genome assembly GCA_002779995.1 of Piscirickettsiaceae bacterium CG07_land_8_20_14_0_80_44_28. Classification (GTDB taxonomy): domain Bacteria; phylum Pseudomonadota; class Gammaproteobacteria; order Thiomicrospirales; family Thiomicrospiraceae; genus Hydrogenovibrio. Next base: position 26 of record PEWX01000087.1, on the reverse strand, counting down.
GGAGCGTATTGATTAACACTGGACAT
>PEWX01000031.1 GCA_002779995.1 Piscirickettsiaceae bacterium CG07_land_8_20_14_0_80_44_28 | reverse complement strand
GACGCTGGACGAATTAAAAAGTGAATTAATACAAGATCCTAACTTTAAGCGTGAATACGATGCACATGAAGAAGAGTTTAAGTTGATTGAAGCATTGATTGATATGCGACAAAAAGCGGGTTTAACGCAAGAAGAGATTGCACAGAAAATGAGTACACAGAAAAGTAATATTAGCCGCTTAGAGTCTGGTCCTGGTAATCCTGGTTGGAAAACCTTGCAGAAATATGCCCATGCTTGCGGATTTAAAATTCAATTACATTATTCAAAGTAAATGCCTAAAACAGCAATTTCTTACTGTTATAGCTTATTAAAACCTCGGAAATTCAGCGAATTCCTGCCTTTAATCCAACGATTTGATTGAGCTAAAATAAGCAGTCGCGCCCCATGCGGGCGCGTGGATTGAAACTACTTAAAGGCAAATTTAAAACCTCAGCCCAAGGTCTTCCCCACGCCCGTGTAGGGCTAGATCATGTCTGCAATTTTTGGTGGTTTGGCTTTTATATTAAAGCGTGGCAGGTTTGGTTTTTGCCGTTTCGTTTTGCTTGGTACATGGCGTCGTCTAGCCGGCGGAATAAGCTGTCGTAATCATCTGGGATGCGGTATTCGGTGATGCCTAAGCTAATGGTTACCGGGTGTTGGGTTTGGGTTTGCAGTTGTGGGTCTTGTTCGATTTGATTTCGTAAGTTTTCTGCGAGTGTGTAGGCTTGGTTTTCGGTGGTGCTGGGCAGGGCGATGACGAATTCTTCTCCGCCCCAGCGGGCAGTTAGGTCTTCTTTGCGGAACCGTTGTTTGAGTATTTCGGCAACACGTACCAGAACTTGGTCACCGATTTGGTGTCCATATTGGTCGTTGATGGTTTTGAAGTTGTCGATGTCAAAAAAGATTAGGCTGAGTGGTTGTTGGTGGCGTTTGGTGAGGGATAGCATTATTTCAAAATCATCGTTAAAGGCGCGACGATTTTTGAGTTGGGTCAGGGTGTCATTGCTGGCTAGAAATGAGAGTTTGTTATTAAAACGGCGAACCATGGTTAGGATAATAAGGGTGATCATGAAAGTGATGATCAGTGAAATACTCAGGTTTGCCAAGAAGGTTTGGCGAACGTCTTTGGTAAAGTCGTCGAGTTTGGCTTGTACGATTAAATAGGCGTTTAGTTCGGGGATAAATTGGGATTTTAATAGGTATTTTTCGCCTAGTGAGTGGTATTCGAGTGTTTGGCCTTTGTTGGACAGAATCTGAGGGCGCAGTTTGTCTAAATCCGGGTTGTCAGATAGGTTTTTCAGTGGATTAATATCTCGCTCTCTGAGGATGATGTCGCCCTGACGATTGGCAAAAAATACCGTGAATTGGTAGTTTTCGCGAAAGGTTTTTAAAATGCTGTCTATATAGGACATTTTCATGCCGATACCGGTTGCACCGAGCAGTTGTTGATTTTGATCGTATATTTTGTGGTTAATGAACATGATCATTGAGTTGTGAAATTGGTCGTTGTAGTCCAGGTTGATTTCGTGGGTTTCTGGTTGGTTTTTAAAGCGGAAGTACCAGGCGTTGTCCGGGTCTTTAGGGTTGAGTTTTTCGATAAAGCCTTTTTGTGAATAATAATTATGCGTTTTTTCTGAAACCAGAAAAGTTAAAAACATGCCGTATTTTTGTTGGATGGAGGCGAGGTAGTTTTGAATTTTATTACGATCGGTTTCTTGATGGTGTAACCATTCTTTAACAAAGGTGTCGTGCGCCATCATGGATGAAATGAGATTGGGTTCGATAATATTGCGTTGTATTTCTGTGTAGATGTTTTCAATGGAAAGCGGTAGCGAGCGGTGTTTTAATTCTTGTTGTTTTGCATTAAGGGAGACGATGAAATTAAGCAGTGAAATTGAAACGGATAGCACTAAAAGCAGGGTGGTGATCATAATGATAATTTTTGTATTGGCGTTGAATTTCATTATTAGGGCTCACGAGACCTTTATAATTTTCAGAATGATTCGGGTTGAGTTGAGTTTTGTGGATATTTGATTGATTTTAACCTATTTTTTATTGTGAGAATAATGAATTTCAGTGGGTGGTTTCTTCACCGGGCGCAAAGGGAGAGGGTGGTTGGAATTTTTAATTTATGGCTTAATTGCCTTTGTGGTTTATAAGATGGTTCGGGGCGTGTTTCAGTTTCC
>PEWX01000068.1 GCA_002779995.1 Piscirickettsiaceae bacterium CG07_land_8_20_14_0_80_44_28 | reverse complement strand
CGTAAACCAACGCGATCTGAGCCCCACACCTCACAAACGGCGTCCAATACTTCTAACATCAAACGCGCACGATTTTCAATGGCGCCGCCATATTGATCCGTACGATGGTTACTGCCATCGCGCAAAAACTGATCCAATAAATAACCATTGGCTCCATGGACTTCTACGCCATCAAATCCCGCCTGTTTAGCATTGATTGCAGCTTGCTTAAAGCCTGCAATAATCTCTGGGATTTCATCTAAATTCAGTGCTCGTGGCACCGTATAAGGCAGCTTACCTTCAGGCGTATGCACGTCACCTTCAATGGCCAATGCACTAGCGGAAACCGGCACCTTGCCATTATTTAAAGCGGGATGACACGCTCGGCCACCGTGCCAAATCTGTAACACCATGCGCCCGCCCTTCGCATGAACCGCATCGGTCACCGCTTTCCAACCGGCAATTTGCGCGTCGGAATAAATGCCTGGCTCTTTCCAAAAAGCACTACATCCAGGCATGGCCATCGTGGCTTCGGCAATAATTAAACCACCACTGGCGCGTTGCGCATAATGTTCGGCCATTAAGGCCGTGGGGATATGATCCGCTTCTGTTCTGGCACGCGTTAAAGGTGCCATGACAATGCGATTGGGAAGTGCTAAAGCGCCCAGTTTAACCGGGGTAAATAAGTGGGGATATGGATTTGTCATAAGGTTGCTCCATTGGAATAAATTCAAGTTATTGCGAATAAGTGCCGTCATCATATCAATGCAACACCTATCCGTATAGCAAGTCTTTGCGGAAAAGCCTATTGCAGTTTACGCAACGATCCTACTACATTAACGCGTTTATAAAAAAGTAAAAAGGTCTTTCTCATCAAAACGGGACTTGGGTAATTGAGCATTAAAATCATCCTCAGCATGAAAGCCAAGTGCGACCACGGCCACAGCGGTTAACCCTTGTACAGACAAGTCGAATTCTTGATTCAGCGCGTCCAAATCCACGCCCTCAATCGGTACCGCATCCACCCCTAACATTGCCGCCCCAAGCAACAGATTACCGATATTCAAATACACCTGCTTTTGTGTCCAACAAGCCACATCATCCCATTCTTTGCGGTGTATGTCGGCATAAAAACTACGCACCTTCAACGCCATTTCTTTCGCTTCTGGCTTTGGAAAACGGCCGTCTTTATCTTCTTGATCCGTCACCTTTTGTAAATAGTCATCCGAAATATCCGTCTTGGCGCAAAACAACACGACGTGCGAAGCATCCATGATTTTAGGATGGTTTGCAGCGTAGGCGCCTTCCGCGCCTTTTGCAATGCGGGATTTGCCCGCTTCAGAATTGGCAATCACAAAATGCCAGGGTTGAGAATTAATCGACGATGGACTCAATCTCAATAGCAATTTAATTTGTGTAAGCTGCTCATCGGTTAAACGCTGATTAGCGTCAAATTTTTTAGTCGCATAACGACGATGTAAAAGCGTCTCTAAATTCATACAAACCCTCTCGTTTAGATAGAAAACGACCAGGCCCGTCGTGCCCTTTGGGTATGGTCGTTTTTAAAGGTTAATCAAAGCAACCACTTAAGAAACCGTTTTGTAGGTTTCAACCAATCGAATATATAACTGTTCTGCAGAAAATTCGGTGAGGGTATCGATAATTTCAAACATCACCACATTATCTTCTTTGCCATTCCAAATCTTAAGATAAGTCCCCTCTTTATAGCCATGATCTTGTCG
>PEWX01000104.1 GCA_002779995.1 Piscirickettsiaceae bacterium CG07_land_8_20_14_0_80_44_28 | reverse complement strand
TTTGATCGAGAATATGAGATTCGTGCTTGATTTTATAAATCAAACACGGTATCTGGTCAATTTTTAACGGCTTAGATGGCTTAGTCAACAATGCCGGGATTATCACCAAATCCTTAAGCCTAAAGGATATGCAAGGGCGAGCCTTTCAAGAAACTCTAGCCATTAATCTTCAAGCGCCTTATTTATTGAGCACCGCTTATGCCACGGCATGTCAAAATGCGCGGTTGCCGGGCAATATTGTCAATAATAGCAGTATTCATGGACAAGCCACTTGTGAGTGGTTTGGCGCTTATGCCGCTTCAAAGGCGGGGTTGGATGCGTTAACCAAAGTACAGGCTGTGGAGTGGGGGAAATTAGGCATTCGTGTCAATAGTTTGGCACCGGGCGTGGTACCCGTTGAACGGACTTTCGATATTCTGAATGAACCCAAGATGCAAAAAAAGTGGCTGTCGGCCATGCCTTCAGGGCGTTATGGCACGGTTGAGGATATGGGGTTGGCAACGGCCTTTTTGCTGTCTAAAGCCTCTGAATGGATGACGGGGAGTGTGTTAACCCTGGATGGAGGGTTAATTGCAAGAGGCCATTATCCTTATCGTGATTAAAGGTTTTTTGAGCGGATTGGCATTTTAGTTGCTTAATGGGTTATAAGCAGTAAATAAATCTCTGAGGGTATCAGTACAGAGGGCAATTAAGTCAATAAGGCTGAAAGGATTATGGAAAAGTTTCTACAAAAATTAACCATTAAGCAAAAAATGCGTTTTGGATTTGGGGTGATTTGGGCGGTATTGGCGGTGATTACCATTCAAGCCGCCGTGAATTTATATATTGTGCGAGAAGATGTCAAGAAGGTGGTGGAAGTCAAACAACCTATCGCACTTCAGGCTAATCGCATGATGAGTGAGTTAGAAAAAGGCATGAATGCCTTAGGCATGTATCTATTAACCACCGACCCTGACAGTTTAAGATCCTATCAAGATTCCATTGAATCTTCTGAATCTCTCTTGACCCAACTCAAACAGGAAGTTTCTGAGCAAAATGCGTCAGAAGACATAATGGCTTTAAAAGTGATTGAAGCGCAATTAACGAAGTTACCGGGGTTAATTGAACAAGTTACTGCTATCCAAGCCAATGCTGAGCAAAAATTTCCGGCTTATGCGTTTCTGAATAATGAAATGGTGCCCATTGCGGATCAGGTGCAGCAGCAAATCAACGAATTACTGGCTTTAGAAATGCGCCAATTGTTGCCACAAAGGCAAGTTATTTTGGAAGCCCTAATGACTTTACAAAGGGATTGGTTAAAGGCAACCAGTGGTGTAGCGGGTTATATTGTGTTGCGTGAAGAGGCTGGGGTGACCGAAACTGAAAGCCGTTTGAATGCTGTTGAACAAGGCTTGGAGCAGCTTTTAACCGGCTATGCGGATCGACTCAATCCTCAGCAGCTTGCTTCGGTTCGTCAACTGAAAGATCAATATGAATATTATCGGGAAAGCTTTATGGCTTTAAAGCGCACCCATCAAAGCCCTAAGTGGCGAATGGACACCTGGGTTATGAAAACGCGAATCCAACCTGTTTTCAAAGACTTGGAAGTCAAGTTGGAGCAGATTGCAATCCAGTCAGTTGCGGATATGCAGCAAACCAGTCAAAAAGTGGTGGATAGTACACTGGGTAAATTGATTTTACTGTTGACGCTTTCGGTATTAGGGCAGCTAACGGGTATGATGATTTCCCGTAAAGTCACTCATTCGGTGGTTAAACCTGTGCTTCGGTCTGCGCAAGCGATGAAAGATATCGCATCAGGAGAAGGGGATTTAACCCGCCGCCTAAATGATAAAGGTAAGGATGAGTTGGCAGAAATGGCGCGTTATTTCAATGAGTTCGTCAGCAAAATCCAAAACACCTTAAAAGAAGTCACCGCGACGGTAAAAGATTTGGAAGTGTCTTCTAATAGTCTGTCTGAGGTGACTTATGAAACGAAGAAAGGGGTTGAGCAACAATTAACCGCAACCCGGCAACTAAACCGGTCGATGGAAACCATGTCACAAAAAGCGAAAAGTGTGGAGGATCATTCTCATAACACTTCGAGAGCCACCCAGCAAGCGGCTGAAAGTGTGAAAAAAGGCGGTGAAGTGGTACATAGTGCGGCGCAAAACATCCGTAAAGTGTCTGAAGGTATGGAAGAAATTACCCGGGCGGTGATGTTATTAAATGAGGATGGGCAAACCATTAGTACGGTGATTAATGTCATTAGAGAAATTGCCGAGCAGACCAATCTATTGGCCTTGAATGCAGCGATAGAAGCCGCGCGGGCAGGCGATTATGGCCGCGGATTCGCGGTGGTCGCAGATGAGGTTCGCCAATTGGCTCAACGCACCCAAGAGTCAACGGTACAGATTGAAGACGTCATTGACAAAATTCGTAAATCAACGAATGAAACGGTTAAAGTTGTCGATTCCGGACGTGAAACCACGCAATTAGGATATGATTCGGTGATGCAAGTTGAGCGGGTGTTGAGTCCTGTGGTGGTGTTGATGGATGATATTAATCAAATGAGTAGCGAAATGTTAACCTCAGCACAGTCTCAAACCGGTTTGGCGGAAACCGTGAATCAACATATTACTCAAATTCAAGCGGTCACCGAAAAAACGGTTGAAGGCTCTGTTAATAATGAAGCATCGAGCCGTCGTTTGGAAGAAATTGCTGACAAACTCAAAATGTTGGTTCATCAATTTAAGATTTAATCTCTGCTTTTACTGACTAAAAAACGGCCAGGCCTGGCCGTTTTTTAGTATCATGATGGCTTTCATTTAAGAGCCAAATTCTATGTGGACCTATCCTGAAATTGATCCAGTCGCCCTAGCATTAGGACCTTTAACCATTCACTGGTATGGACTTATGTACTTGGCCGGATTTGCCTTTTTCTGGGCAGTTGGCAAGCATAAAGCCAAATCATCTGAGTATTGGACAGCAGATTATGTGAGTGATTTTTTGTTCTATGGTGCTTTAGGGGTGATAGTGGGTGGCCGGTTAGGTTATACGCTGTTTTATGATTTTAGTTACTATATACACAACCCGGTTGAAGTTTTTTATATTTGGCAAGGCGGCATGTCTTTTCATGGTGGCTTATTAGGCGTATCGGTGGCGATGATTTGGTTTGCTCGAAAAATCAAAGCGCCTTTATTTGCGGTAACCGATTTTGTCGCTTTATTAGTGCCGGCGGGGTTGTTTTTCGGTCGGGTTGGCAATTTTATTAATGGCGAACTTTGGGGCAAAATAACCGAATCTCAATGGGGCATGCGCGTTTATGATCCGCTGCTAAATCAAGTGGTCAATAAGTATCCAACGCAATTACTTGAAGCCCTATTGGAAGGGGTGCTACTCTTTATTGTTTTGTGGGTTTACGCGCGTAAACCTCGCCCAATGGGTGCTTTGACGGGTTTGTTTGTGGCACTGTATGGCGCGTTCCGTTTTATTGTCGAGTTTTATCGGATGCCGGATCCTCAGCTAGGCTATTTGCTATGGGATTGGCTGACTATGGGGCAAGTGCTGTCATTGCCGATGATTGTGTTTGGATTGGCATTGTTGATTTGGGTATACCGCCGGTCAAATAGTAAAAGGGTGAAGGGATGAAACCTTATTTAACGTTATTAAGTCATATTATCGATCAAGGGGTCGCTAAGGGGGATCGAACGGGTACTGGCACCCTGTCGGTATTTGGTTATCAGATGCGGTTTGATCTGCAAGCCGGTTTTCCAATGGTGACCACCAAAAAACTGCATTTGAAATCGATTATCCATGAATTGTTGTGGTTTTTGAAAGGCGATACCAATAACCGTTATTTACAGGAAAATGGGGTGCGCATTTGGGATGAATGGGCAACAGAATCAGGTGATTTGGGTCCCATTTATGGGAAGCAGTGGGTGTCCTGGGAGAAACCCAATGGCGAGACGATTAATCAAATTGCTGAAGTGATTCACACGCTAAAAACCAATCCGAATAGTCGACGTATGCTGGTTTCTGCTTGGAACCCGGCCGACTTACCGGATGAAACCATCAGTCCACAACAAAATGTTAAGCAGGGGCGGATGGCTTTGGCGACCTGTCATGCCTTTTTTCAATTTTATGTTGCAAAGGGTCGCTTGTCCTGCCAATTATATCAGCGCAGTGCAGACACTTTTTTGGGTGTCCCCTTTAATATTGCCAGCTATGCATTATTAACACATATGATCGCTCAGCAAGCGGGGCTGGATGTCGGTGAGTTTATCTGGACTGGTGGCGATGTCCATCTCTATAACAACACCCTGGAACAGGCTCAATTGCAATTGACGCGAACCCCTTATCCATTACCTAAGTTGAAGATTAAACGCCAACCGGATTCGATTTTTGATTATCAATTTGATGACTTTGAAATTGAACATTATCAAAGTCATCCTCATATTAAAGCCCAGGTGTCCGTATGAATGAGACGCTACAAACATTAAGAGACAAGGTGCAAATCGCCATGATTGCCGCCCTGGATAAAAATCAGGTCATTGGCTCTGACAATGCGATGCCTTGGCATTTGCCGGATGATTTAAAGTTTTTTAAGGCCAATACGCTCAATAAGACAGTGATAATGGGGCGTAAAACCTTTGAGTCTATTGGTGCGCGTCCTTTGCCGAATCGTCGTAATTTGGTGATTAGCCGAAATGCTGATTTCCAATCAGCAGGCATAGAGGTCTTTTCCAGTTTGGAATCTGCATTACAAAGCTGCCTAGCGGAAACAACCGAAGTGGTTATTATGGGGGGCGGTCAACTGTATCAACAGATGATGCCTTATGCTCATAAGCTCTATCTAACCTTGGTTGAAACTGAAGTGGCGGGGGATACGGTTTTTCCGACTTGGTCAGCAGATGATTGGCAAATCACTTCTCGCTATTATCACCCGCAAGATGAAAAGCACGCCCATGCGTTTGAGTTTGTGATCTTGCAAAGGGGGGATGCGCTTTAAGGTCGGCGAAGGAGGCTGCCCAAGAAGAATAGGGTTGCCACTGCAACAATACTGGCTCCCGTCGGGATGTCCCAAAATAATGATGCCACCACCCCAAAAATAACCGATAAACCGCCAAAAATCAGGCTGTAACCTAGCATCTGTTCCGGTGACTGGGCATATTTTCGGGCGGTGGCGGCAGGAATAATTAACAGGGATGTGATCAAAAGGGCGCCGACCATTTTCATCGCCATCGCAATCATCAGCGCTAATAGCAAAACATAATAAAGCTGCACCTTCTGGGTTTGAATGCCTTCAATTTGCGCCAGTTCCGCATTTAAAGTGGTATTGAGCAGATCTTGCCAATGTCGTTTGAAGAATACAGCAACCGCAACGGCCAAAAAGCTAATAAAGATTAAATCCGGTTGATCAATACTTAAAATGTCACCAAATAAAAAGGCCATGAGGTTGAGTTGGGCTTGTGGCTGAAGGCTCAGAAGAATCAACCCTAACGCTAAAGAGCTGTGTGCCAGTATGCCCAATAAAGTATCAGAAGATAATTTAGAATGGGCTTTTAAAAGATGGATGCCCACTGCGATGCCCAAAGAGACGAGAATAACGCTTAAAGAGAGGTTTATCGATAAAAAAAGCCCTAGTCCAAGTCCTAATAATGCTGAATGCGCCAGTGCTGCGCCAAAATAGGACTGTCTTTGCCATACCATAAAAACCCCTAAAGGTGCTGCGATAAAAGCGATTAAAAGCCCGCCCAATAAGGCATGGATTAAAAACAGCGGCGGATTTAGTATTAACTCAATCATGGGTGTGCTCACAAAGGCTATTGTTATGGTGGTGTTCATAGAGCGCGACCTCTTCATATCCTTCGCCAAATAGCGTTTGGAAAGCCGGGTCGGTAGAGATTGCTTGGGGGGTGCCGGAACAACAAATATGCTGATTGAGGCAAAGCACTTTATGGGTGCTTTTCATGACAATATGCAGGTCGTGACTCACCATTAAAATGCCACAGCCAAATTGTTGCTGAATGTGATTGATGAGATGATAAAGCTCGGTTTGACCATTCAGATCCACCCCTTGAACGGGTTCGTCTAAGACCAGTAACTCTGGCGAGCGTAATAGCGCGCGCGCCAATAAAATGCGTTGCATTTCGCCACCGGAAACTTGCTGGATGGGGGTTTCTAACACGGATTGTATGGATAAGGTCTCAATCGTTTGTTGCAGTGTTGTGCTATGATTCCCCCCATGCTTTGGCGAACTGAGTCCCAATTCTAAGAAGCGGTTTACCTTTATGGGTAAGGCATCATCAATGTGGATTTTTTGCGGCATAAATCCAATGCGGAGTTGGGGTTTGTGCCAAACATGGCCTTGAGTCGGTGTCAGTAATTTGAGTAGAATTTTTAATAGTGTGGATTTCCCGGCGCCATTAGGACCGATTAAGGTGACAATTTCATTGGGTTTCAATGTCAGTGAAACATCATGGAGTACGTTTTTACCACCGAAGGCGTGGTGTAAGTGCGTGGCTTTTATCAGGGGCTGATCTGTCATGTTGGTTTTCTTCAGAGGAAAAAGAGTTGAGATATTTTAGCTTATTGTTAGGGTTTTGTTTGAGTTTACCCGTCGCCGCAATCCAGGTCACCGTGACCATACCGCCTTTGGCCGGTATGATTCAACCCTATTTAACGGATGAAGATGAGTTGGTCGTGCTATTAGAGCCTGGCGCCTCTCCGCATGGTTTTCAGTTTCGACCTTCTCATTTAGTGGCATTACAGCATGCCGATTTATTGTTAACGCTTGGCAACTCGGTAGACACTTGGATTGAAAAGCCGTTGAAACAGCGTTTATCGGAAGCACAGGCTGCTGGTCAGGCGATCCGTGTGATTGCCATGCAAAAACTGCCAGGCCTGGTGGTTTTTCCACGATCGACCCGCCAGCAACGACACTTATCGAATCAATCGGTCACAGATGAGCAAGATCATCATGAACATGAACATGAACATGAACAGGAAGCTTTAGATCCGCATATTTGGTTGTCGATTGCCAATGCCCGTCTAATGGTGTCGGCGATCGCAGCACAGTTGACGCGCTTGCAACCCGATAGAGCCACTGAAATAGCCGCCATTACCCAACAGCTTCAAGCTGATTACCAACGTTTAGACCAACAAATGACAGACTGGTTAGCCCCCGTTCGGCAACAACCCTATTTGCTTTTACACGATGGCTATCAATATTTTGAACAGGCTTATGGGCTTCAGCATCTTGGGGTTGTTCAGGTTTCAGATGAACTGAAACCCAGTATTAAACAGGTGCTCGCATTACGTAAAATCATTCAATCGACAGGCGCGCGTTGCGTGTTTAAAGAACCTCAGTTCTCTGATAGACAGTTACACTATATTATTCAAGGCTTGGCAGTGGAAGTGGGTGAGCTGGATCCTTTGGGGCAGGGGCAGTTGGATTACCGGCAATTGATGAGACAAATGGCGCAAGCCGTTGTGCAGTGTTTACAGCCATCACCGAAATAAGGAAAGAGCGTGTCCGAATCAATTGTTTTAATTGGGTTACCAGGCAGTGGAAAGAAGCGGTTTCAGCGTGTCTTTCGTCAAGCTTATCCCCAAGCCAAGATGGCATTGTTTCCCTTTGGGGAAGAAAGCGAAATAGAAAATCCTGGGTGGCTTAAAGCTCAAGTATGGTGTGTAATTGATGTCAGATCCCCCCTGTTGTCAGCTTCTGCTGAATTGCATCTGAAGGCGTTAATCCAGCAATCTACTGCGGTGGTTTTGAGTTTTGTGGCGTCGGCGGATTTATCTGCGCAAGTGTTTTGGCAAGATTGGCTCAAAAAAAATGACCGTAACCGACTGCCGCGAAAGCGCTGGCAGGGGCTGGATAGGGTTGATGCCGAAGCTTGGTTGTCGCTTTCAGAACCCATTTCTTTAACATCTTTAAACACCTTTTGGCAGCAGTTAAAGCCCTTAAAACAATTGTCTATCGCGTTGGGTGATTTATCAGCCTCGAAGCCTTTCTATTTAGAGCACTTGATGATGGTGTTAGACGCGGCAAGAAATAATTTGGCAATGGACATTTGGCGGGTTCAGGGTTGCTTATTAACGCATGAGTATGCGCATGCGGTTGCCATTGAAATGACGGCTAGCCGTTGTGATTTTTTTGCAGCAGACACGCAAATTGAACAGGCTTATTTAGAGGTTTTAGGGTGTCATTTTGACCAGGCCTGGCTTCAGCAGGCCATTGAAGCAAGTCAACTTTGAAACGATTGTTTCGGGATAAGTGACGAGAGGTAAGCTAGACAAAAGCAGAATATCCGACTAGAATAGTCAGAAATTAAATTAACGATTATATAGATGAATAAAACCTATGTCAGAAACCACACAATATCAAGAGATTAATGACCTTTTGAGTAAAAATAGCAGCTATAAAGAAGGCTTTTTTACACAAACTATTGTGGATACATTTGCAAAAGGCTTAAACGAAGAGGTTGTTCGAGCCATTTCGGCTAAAAAGAATGAGCCGGAGTGGATGCTCGATTTTCGGTTAAAGGCATTTGCCCACTGGAAAACCCTTGAAGAGCCGCATTGGGCGAAAGCCAATTATGATGCAATTGATTATCAAGATTATAGCTACTATTCTGCCCCGGAGTGTAATAGCTGTAGCAGTGATTGTCCGTCTGGCAATAAGGGGTTGTCAATGGAAATGGATCCTGAAGTGGCCAAAGCCTTTGCCAGTTTGGGGGTTCCGATTTATGGCGAGGATTCGGCTGAAAAAGCCAATATCGCGGTCGATGCGATTTTTGACTCCGTTTCGGTCTCCACCACCAAGCGCGCTGAACTGGAAAAGCTGGGGATTATCTTTTGTTCTTTTTCAGAAGCCGTACATGACTATCCTGAGCTGGTGCAAAAATATTTGGGGACAGTGGTGCCTTATCACGATAACTTTTTTGCCGCGCTCAATTCGGCAGTGGCTTCAGACGGCACCTTTGTGTATATTCCGGAAGACGTGCGTTCGCCAATCGATTTATCAACCTATTTTCGCATTAATGAGGCAAAAACCGGTCAGTTTGAACGAACCATTCTGATTGCGGATAAAAACAGTTATGTCAGTTATTTGGAAGGTTGTTCAGCCCCGGTTAGAGATAGTTATCAGTTGCATGCCGCCGTGGTCGAAGTGATTGTGCATGAGAATGCGGAAGTTAAATATTCGACCGTGCAAAATTGGTATCCGGGAGATGAGGATTGTGAAGGAGGGATTCTTAATTTCGTAACCAAACGTGGGATTTGTGAAGGGGCTCATGCCAAGCTATCTTGGACTCAAGCAGAAACCGGATCGGCCATCACTTGGAAATACCCCAGTTGTATTTTGAAAGGCGATTATTCTATAGGAGAATTTTACTCTGTTGCCTTAACCAATCGTCGCCAACAGGCGGATACCGGCACTAAAATGATTCACATCGGCAAGAATACGCGCAGCACTATTATTTCAAAAGGTCTATCAGCGGGTAAATCGGATAATACCTATCGTGGTTTGGTGCGGATTTTACCCTCGGCCGAAGGGGCTCGGAATTTCACCCAATGTGATTCGATGTTGATTGGCGATCAGTGTGGCGCCCATACGTTCCCCTATATTGAAGTGGAAAATGCCACCGCAAAAATGGAGCATGAGGCAACGACCTCACGTATCGGTGAAGATCAACTGTTTTATTGTCAGCAAAGAGGCATTAGCGAACAGGATGCGATTTCGATGATTGTCAATGGTTTCTGTAAAGAAGTCTTTAGTGAACTGCCATTGGAATTCGCTCAAGAAGCCGAAGAACTTTTAGCCATCAGTTTAGAAGGGTCGGTTGGGTAAGCGCTAGGCGCTGACCAATTGGCTTAAATAATGAAATGAGAAACACTATGTTATTAACCGTAAAAAATCTCCATGCGCAAGTAGCGGATGAAATCGATAAACCCATTTTAAAAGGCTTGAACCTAGACATTAAACCGGGAGAAGTTCATGCCATTATGGGGCCAAACGGCGCGGGTAAAAGTACGCTTTCCAGTGTGCTTGCGGGTCGAGAAGATTATGAAATTACAGATGGGACGGTCGAATTTTCCGGTGACGATCTGTTAGCCTTGTCCCCGGAAGAACGCGCCCGTAAAGGGGTGTTTTTGGCCTTTCAATATCCTGTTGAAATTCCCGGTGTCAGTAATAAGCTGTTTATGCAAACGGCTGTGAATGCCATTCGAGAGGAAAACGGTTTGCCGGCGTTGGATATGTTTGATTTTGATCGCTATGCACAATCCAAAATTGATTTATTAAAAATGCCCAAAGACTTGTTGGACCGTTCTGTGAATGTGGGGTTTTCCGGGGGTGAAAAAAAGCGTAATGATATTTTTCAGATGGCGTTACTTGAGCCTAAATTGTGCATTCTCGACGAAACCGATTCCGGTTTAGATATTGATGCGATGAAAGTGGTCGCCAATGGTGTTAATTCACTGCGCTCGCCTGATCGCAGTTTTATTGTGGTAACGCATTATCAGCGGCTTTTGGATTATATTAAACCCGACTTTGTCCATGTGTTATTTGATGGCAAGATTATTCAATCGGGTGGATTTGAGTTGGTGCATGCGCTAGAAGAAAAAGGCTATGACGATATGATTCAAGCGCATCAGCAGTTACAACACAACCAGAAATGAGTGGCACTATGAGTTCGATTATTCCTCGCAAAATGAGTCCGGCTGCTCGTCAATTTTTAGACAAGATAATGGCCTTATCTGACGCTTTAAATGAGCGGATGGCAGTTAAAGCCTTAATTGAAAAGCGCCAAGCAGCCAAACAGCAATTGCTGACAATGGGGTTGCCAACGCGCAAGGATGAAGATTGGCAATATACTTCCATCCAGTCGCTATTGCAGCAAGCGTTTAGCTTAAAGCATGTTCAAGAGCCGATTGAGTTGACAACGGCACAAATTCAAACGTTTTTACCCAATTTTGACACCATTCGTTTGGTGTTTGTGGATGGGTTTTTTTCAGAACAACTATCCGGTGGATTTGATTTTATTCCGGATGGGTTGTCGATTGAAATGGCGGATGCCGATGCGATTCAAACAATCAACTTATCCGAAAAGGCCGACGCTTTTCAGTGGATGAATGAGTTAATGCTTGATCAAGGCGTGACCATTGAATTGGACGCTCGTGTCAGTGTCGAAGCACCTTTGCATATTTTATATATTCAAACCCAAACCGCTGAGGTGCTGAGCCCGAGATTGCAAGTCCGTTTGGGGCAGTCGTCACAGTTGCAGCTATTGCAACAATATGTTTGTTTAACAGAAGAAGTAACGACTTGGGTGAATGGCATCAGTCACATTACGGTGGGGGAAAACGCGCAATGCAAACAGTTGGTATTGCAACAGTTGAGTCAGAACAGTTTTTATTTTAACCATCAGCATTTTGTGCAAGCGGCGGCTTCGCATATCGAAACCAGCTATATTGCGTTAGGGGCCTTATTGTCACGTCATCAAAGTGTGGCGACCCAACAGGGGGATGCTGCCGAGACCGATCAAGACTCAATTGTATTGGGCCGCGGTCAACAGGTGATGGATACACGCACCTTAACACAACATCAGGCGTTGCATGGTCATAGTCGCCAGTTACATAAGTTGGTATTAGCTGACGAAGCGCGTGGCGTTTTTAATGGCATGATTGAAGTCGCCAAAGGCGCGCAAAAGACAGATGGGCAAATGGACACTAAAAGCCTATTGTTGTCTCCTAAGGCAAAAGTGGATGCTAAGCCCCAACTGGAAATCTATGCGGATGATGTAAAATGCTCTCATGGGTGTGCGGCTGGGCAAATCGATGAAGATCAGATTTTTTACGCTCAAGCTAGAGGCATTCGCCGATCCGATGCCATGCAACTGATTACTCAGGCCTTTTTGTTGGAACCGCTGGATAAGTGGCAGACGCAACCTGAAATGCAAGCTTGGCTAACCAAACTGATTGTGCAAAAGTTATAAGTTTTATGACTGATTGCACCGTCTCTACGCATAAGAATCCTATATGAATTTTACTGATATTCGAAACCAATTCCCCCTCTTAAAACAACTCGAAAATGGTCACCCATTGGTGTATTTAGACAATGGTGCCACGTCACAAAAACCGCAAGTGGTCATTGATCGTATTACTCAATATTATGTGGCAGAAAATGCCAATGTCCATCGCGGGGTTTATGGATTAAGTGAGCGCGCAACTGAAGCTTATGAAGGGAGTCGTGAAAAAATCCGTCAGTTTTTGAATGCAGCATCCACCAAAGAAGTGATTTTTGTCAGAGGAACAACAGAGGCCATTAACCTGGTAGCGCAAACTTGGGGTCGGCAAAACCTTCAGGCGGGTGATGAGGTGTTGATTACCGAGATGGAGCATCATTCGAATATTGTGCCTTGGCAAATGTTACGTGACGCTTTGGGGGTTGTATTAAAAGTCCTCCCCATTAATGATTTGGGTGAAATTTCATTAAAGGATTTTGAACAGTATTTAACCGCGAAAACCAAGTTGGTGTCAGTGGTGCATATGTCCAATGCATTGGGCACGATCAATCCCGTTAAAGCCATGACTGAAATGGCACATAATGTTGGCGCAGTGGTTTTGGTGGATGGGGCTCAGGCCGTGCCACACATGACAGTGGATGTTCAGGATATCGGTTGTGATTTTTATGCTTTTTCAGGGCATAAAGTTTATGGGCCGACAGGCATCGGCGTATTATATGGGAAGGAAGCCTTATTAGAAGCCATGCCCCCTTATCAAGGGGGGGGGGATATGATTTATTCCGTGACCTTTGAAGAAACCCAATACAATGTTTTGCCGTATAAGTTTGAAGCGGGTACGCCCAATATGGCGGGCGTTATGGGTTTGGGGGCAGCAATAGACTTTGTCAATAAGATCGGTTTAGCGAATATTACGGCTTATGAACAAACCTTATTGCAGGAAGCAACAAAGAAATTGTCTGATATTCCCGGGTTGAAAGTGATTGGTCAAGCCGCCGACAAGGGTGCCGTGATTTCATTTGTGATTGAGGGGGCGCATCCGCATGATATGGCGACGCTCATGGATCAAGAGGGGGTGGCTGTTCGTGCCAGTCATCATTGCGCTATGCCGGTGATGCAAAGGTTTCAAGTGCCTGCAACCATTCGCGCGTCTTTTGGGGTGTATAACCATTCAGCAGATATTGATCGTTTGATTGCAGCGATTTATGAATCCCTGGACATGTTGCGTTAAAGGACGGTTAAAGGGGTAAAGGAGGCTTTTTGTCGCAACCAGAAACCGACGTTTGGATTCGTATAGAGTGCTTGCCACTTCCCGGTTCACCATGGCCTGCCAAAATCCTGTTTTGGAATCCGGCCACCGAAACGTTGCAAGGAGAGGGGGTCGCTGACGTTTTACAATTATTAGATGAGGCCGTCGCAAAAGGCTTTGTTAGTGGCTCAACCTTTTCCCATTTTGAAATCGTCCATCCTCTGCAAAAACCTTCTGAGTTGGCTGCTGTTCTGGGGCAGCATTATTGGTTAATCCCACAGCCGGTGTCTGCACCTGATCAACCTGAGCCAACTTGGCTTCATTGATGGAATTTTCCTATTCTATGAAAGGTTTTTACAATAGCCGCTTGAGAAGTCGGTATCATATCGAGGTGCCCATTGGCAGATACGTTTTTGAGAGGATTAGAGTTTAAAAATAATGAAAGATCAGGTAAAGCAAATTCATTTTGTTGGTATCGGTGGTGTTGGTATGGCTGGGATTGCCGAGGTTTGTCTTAGTTTAGGCTTTACAGTATCCGGTTCAGATATCAGGGAAAATCACACCCTTCAGCACCTTCGCGCCTTAGGGGCCAAAATTCAATTAGGCCATGATGCGGCTTATGTTCAGCAAAGCGATGTGGTAGTGGTTTCTACTGCTATCTTAGAGGATAATCCAGAAGTGGTTTATGCGAAAAACTGTCGAATCCCGGTGATTCCGCGAGCGGCAATGTTAGCAGAGCTGATGCGAATGCGGTTTGGCATTGCCATTGCCGGAACCCATGGCAAAACGACAACCACCTCATTGGTGGCAGCGATTTTAACGCAAGGGGGGTTAGATCCCACTTTTGTGATCGGCGGTAAGCTCAATCAGTGTGATTCGAATGCGCGATTAGGAAGCAGTCATTATTTGGTGGCAGAAGCAGATGAATCTGATGCGTCTTTTTTGCATTTATCGCCGATGATGTCAGTGGTAACCAATATTGATGAAGATCACATGGCAACCTATCAGGGCGATTATCAAAATCTTGAAAATACCTTTATTGAATTTATTCATCGCTTGCCTTTTTATGGGATGGCCATTCTATGTGGAGATGATCAAAATATTCAATCTATATTGCCCAAACTGTCTCGAAAAATACGTACTTATGGCCGGGGTGAACAGGTTGATTTGCGGGCGACAAAAATTGTTCAGAAGGGGTTGAAAATGCAGTTTGAAGTTCAGCAAACAGATGCGCCCGGCTTTGAAGTGACCCTCAACCAGCCGGGAGTGCATAATGTTTTAAATGCCCTGGCGGCGATTGCAGTGGCATTGGAGTTAAAAGTCGATGTAAGGGATATTCAAGCTGCCTTAGCGAATTTCGGTGGGGTCGGACGACGTTTTGAAGTTTATCAGGCGTGTCGGGTTGGGGGTAAATTGGTGACATTGGTCGATGATTATGGCCATCATCCCACAGAATTAACGGCGACTTTGCAAACGGCGAAAACGGCTTTTCCGGATCAACGTTTGGTTTTGGTGTTTCAACCTCACCGATTTAGCCGTACCAGAGACCTGTTTGATGAATTTATTTTAGCGTTAATGAAAGCGGATTTGGTGGTGTTGCTAGACGTTTACGCTGCGGGTGAAGCGCCGATTGCAGCCTTTGATTCCAAAGCATTATTACAAGCCATGCGGTTACGAGGACACAAAGATAATTTGCATGTTGAGTCGAAAGCCGAATTGGACAGCGTGATGGAGTCGGTTTTATTGTCACAGGATACGCTTTTGGTCATGGGGGCGGGAGATGTGGGGCAACTTGCCAAACAATGGAAAAAACAACGCTGATGGGATAACAATGGGCATGGATTTGATTGAACTCAAAAAGGTTTTGTAAAGGGTTGGTAAAAAATGACAACACAGATTGATCAACAAAGGTTGGTTAAGAAACTTGGAAAAGTGGCGGTGTTAATGGGTGGGAATTCTGCTGAAAGACCGATCTCGTTGAAAAGTGGTATGGCGGTGACGCAAGCTTTACAACACGTGGGTGTCGATGCCCGTGCTTGTGATGTCACTTCGGTGGCACAGTTAACTGAGATTGCCAAACAATATGATCGCGCCTTTATTGCATTGCATGGACGATGGGGGGAAGATGGGGGCGTTCAGGCGGTGTTGGACGCTTTAAAAATGCCGTATACAGGAAGTGGTATGACCGCTTCTGCGCTGGCAATGGACAAGCTCAGAACCAAATGGCTATGGGCTGGGGTTGGTTTGCCAACACCGGCTTTTATAAAGGTTTCTCCGTCGGCACCCTTGGCGGTCTCTCTATTTAATTTAACATTTCCTGTGATCGTAAAACCCAGTCATGAAGGGTCGAGCATCGGTATGCGTAAAGTGGATGATTTAGAGGCTTTAAAAGATGCGGTGACGTTTGCACAACAATATGATGATGAAATTTTAATTGAACAATGGATTGACGGCCGAGAGTTTACTTGCGCCGTTTTAGAGGGCAAGGCGTTGCCGTTGATTGAGTTAAAAACGGATCATGATTTTTATGATTTTGATGCTAAGTATCAATCTCATGACACTCAGTATATTTGCCCCAGTAATTTGCCGACAAAACAGCAGGCCGATATTCAAAAGGTTGTATTACAAGCCTTTGAGGTGATGGGGGGCCGGCATTGGGGGCGAATTGACCTAATGTTAGATAAAAATGACCAAGCCTGGTTGATTGAGATGAATACGGTTCCGGGAATGACCGATCACAGTCTGGTGCCAATGGCCGCCAAAGCGGTTGGTATGGCATTTGAGCAACTGGTTTTAAAGTTGTTGGCTTTAACGCTTAAAGTCAATCGATAAGGATACAGAGTGAAGAAACTTGCGCTGTTTGCAGGCATTATTGGATTGATGGGTGCCATTGTTTGGGTCGCCGTTTCCTCTACGACGGTTTTGTCTAAAGTCCAGCTTCGAGGGAAAATCCAACAACTCAGCCCTGATGAAGTGCAAACTGTGATTAAACCCTATTTGGGCAAGTCTTTTTGGCGAGTTGATTTGGAAGGGCTTCATGCTGATCTGGTTCGCTTAGAGTGGGTTTATCAAGCGCAAGTAACGCGTCGATGGCCGAATCAATTGCGGGTTGCGTTGATTGAACAAACCCCGGTGGCTCGTTGGCAAGAGGACGGCTTATTGAATCAGGTCGGTGAAATTTTTTATCCCCATCAGATTGATGGGTTTCAACATTTAGTAAAGCTTGATGGAGAACCGCTGAATGCTGCAAAAATTTTGCAAACCCTCGCGACATTTCAGCATCAATTTGATCGGATGGACTGGCATATAGAAAAACTGGCTCAGCAGACGGATCAAAGTTGGCAAATTGACTTCCTGTCGGGCAGTCGTTTGTTGGTGGATGACGCCTTGCAAACGGCCAAAATAACAAGATTTATTCGAGCTTATAACAAGATAGATCCGACACTAAGAAAATTCGCACAAGTTTATGATTTGCGCTATAGTAATGGGTTTGTTATCAAACGTTCTAATGATGACTCGGAACAGCACCCGAATACCCAAGAGCAAGCAAATCCTAACCGCATAGAGCAATAAAGGTGAAACCACGAATGGCAAGAAAGCAGCAGACTTCAAACACTAATATCGTTATTGGATTGGATATTGGCACCTCAAAAATAGCCGCAATTATTGGCAAAGTTAAAGGGGACGGTGGTATTGAGGTTGTTGGTTTAGGAACCCACCCGTCTAAAGGCTTGAAAAAAGGGGTGGTGGTGAATATTGATTCAACCGTCGAATCCATTCAACGCGCCATTGATGAGGCGGAAAGAATGTCTGGTATTAAAGCCGTCTCGGTTTCTGTGGGGATTGCAGGAAGTCATATTGGAAGTTTTAATTCCAATGGTATGGTTGCGATTAGTCATCAAGAAGTTCAGCAAGAAGATGTACAGCGAGTGATTGATGCGGCACAAACCATCGCCATTCCGGGGGATCAAGAAGTTTTACATATACTGCCTCAAGAATTTATGATTGATAATCAAGGTGGAATTCGTGAACCGATTGGTATGTCCGGGGTGCGTTTAGAAGCTAAGGTACATATGGTGACCGGTTCCGTTAGTGCCGCTCAAAATATTACCAAATGTGTTGAACGGTGTTCATTGAAAGTGGATAACTTGATTTTGGAGCAGCTGGCGTCTTCAGAAGCGGTGCTATCAGAAGATGAAAAAGAATTGGGCGTCTGTTTGGTGGACATCGGAGGGGGGACAACGGATATTGCCGTGTTCCAAAATGGCGCTATTCGACATACCGCAGTGATTCCGGTTGCGGGGGATCAGGTGACCAATGATATCGCCATGGCTTTGAGAACGCCTAAAGCGGCTGCAGAAGACATTAAGCGTAAATATGCTTGTGCACTCCCACAGCTCATCTCTAAAGATGAAGAAATTGAGGTTCCCAGTGTTGGCGATCGTCCAGCGCGATGCTTATCTCGACATACTTTGGTTGAGGTGATTGAACCGCGCTATGAAGAATTATTTCAGCTGATACAGGCAGAATTAAGACGTACTGATTTTGAAAATAAAATTGCTGCAGGCATTGTATTAACGGGTGGCAGTTCTTTGGTGGAAGGCGCGGTTGAATTGGCGGAAGAAGTGTTTCACATGCCGGTTCGTTTGGGAATTCCTCAGGATGTTTCCGGATTGAAAGAAGAGGTTCGAAGCCCTGCATTTGCCACCACTGTCGGGTTGTTAATGTACGCTAAGGAACATCAGTCCTATCAGCCTAATAGTGATAGCCAGCGGGCTCTGAGCCAAGATACCGGCTCAATATTGGCAAAAATGAAAAGCTGGTTTAGCCAAAATTTTTAGGCATGATGCGATTGCCTTTATGTTAGAATTCGCGGCTATTTTATTTCAGAAAAAAAGAGTCATTCGTGAAACAAAGAACACTTGCTAATACGGTTAAAGCGAAAGGCGTTGGATTGCATACGGGTCACAAATCCATTATGACTTTGCGTCCTGCGCCAGTGGATACCGGTATTTGCTTTCGGCGTATAGATGTTCATCCTGTCGTGGCTTTTCCTGTTACACCGAGTTTGGTGAAAGAAACCCTGTTGTGTACGACCATTGTTCAAGAATCTGACGGTAAACTTACAAAAATCGCGACCATCGAGCATTTGATGTCCGCTTTGGCGGGCGTTGGTATTGACAATCTTTATATTGATATTACGGCTGATGAAGTGCCGATTATGGACGGTAGCGCCTCCCATTTTATTTTTTTATTGCAAGCTGCCGGCGTGAAACTTCAAGAAGCGCCCAAGAAATTTATTCGCATCAATAAAGCGATAGAAGTCACTAATAATCAAGGTGGACTGGCTAAATTTTTGCCCTACAATGGATTTCGGTTGAATTTTTCAATTGAATTTGATCATCCTGCTTTCGATCAGACGGCAGAAAAAATGACGTTAGACTTTTCTTCAACTGCCTATTTTAAAGAAGTCAGTCGTGCCAGAACCTTTGGGTTTATGAAGGATATGGAAACGTTAAGAGCTCAAAATCTAGGGTTGGGCGCTGGCTTGCACAATGCAATTGGCTTAGATGATAATGGCGTGGTTAATCAGGAAGGGTTGCGCGATAAGGACGAATTTGTTCGACACAAGATTTTGGATGCCGTGGGCGATCTGTATATGGCAGGACACCCTATCATTGGTGAATTTACGGCACATAAATCAGGCCATGCATTGAATAATCAACTATTACGGGCGTTAATGGCCGATCCTGAAGCCTATGAAGTGGTGATTTATTCAGATGAAGAACCACCGATTCAATATGGTAGCAGTAAAATCTTACTTTAAGATGCCGTTTTGCATTTGACGCCATCTCGTGCAAAGGTTTCACTATGCTATTCCTGCCTAGAAATGTGTTAGAATGCTAATCATTTTTTTAAAAATAATCAGCCTGCCCTAGGCTCTCAATCATTATTGGATTTCAGTAAGAATGGCTTTAAAACTCTTCAAAAAAATATTTGGCAGCCGTAACGACCGGTTAATCAAACAATATACAAAAAAAGTTCAGCAAATTAATGTCTTGGAAGAAGCGCTCTCCCAATTGTCGGATGACGCCTTAAAAGCCAAAACGCCTGTCTTTAAGCAACAGCTCGCTGAGGGAACGATTACGTTAGATCAGCTATTGCCTGAGGCATTTGCCGTGGTGCGTGAAGCCAGTAAGCGGGTCATGGGGATGCGTCATTACGACACCCAGTTGGTCGGTGGCATGGTTCTTCATGATGGTAATATTGCCGAGATGCGCACGGGTGAAGGGAAAACACTGGTTGCGACTTTACCCGCCTACCTAAATGCCTTAACCGGTCATGGCGTGCATGTGATTACGGTGAATGATTACTTGGCTTCTCGTGATGCTGAGTGGATGGGTCAGGTTTATCAATTTTTGGGACTAACCACCGGGGTGGTGTTATCGGGGCAGGCGCCTGCCGAAAAACAGGCTGCCTATCAAGCGGATATTACCTATGGAACCAATAACGAATTTGGTTTTGATTATCTGCGTGACAATATGGCAATTTTTGCGGAAGAACGCGTCATGCGGGGTCAAAACTTTGCGATTGTCGATGAAGTTGATTCGATTCTGATTGATGAAGCCAGAACCCCGTTGATTATTTCCGGGCCTGCTGAAGATAAATCCGAACTCTATGAAAAAATGAATCCGCTCGTGGAGCGCTTAGAAAGAGGCACTGAAGATTTAGAAAATAAAACCTCAACAGGCGACTACACCATTGATGAAAAAACCAAACAAATTCATTTGACCGATGAAGGTCACGCAAAAGTTGAAGCCATGTTAGTCGAAGTGGGCATTTTGCAAGAGGGCGATTCCCTCTATGATGCTGAACATATTAGTTTAATGAAATATGTGAATGCATCCTTAAGAGCGAACCTACTGTACGAAAGAAATACCGACTATATTGTGCAAAACAATGAAGTGATTATTATTGATGAATATACGGGTCGAAAAATGGCTGGGCGTCGCTGGGGCGATGGCTTGCATCAAGCCGTTGAAGCGAAGGAAGGTGTTTCCATTCAAGCTGAAAGCCAGACCTATGCTTCTATCACTTTCCAAAATTATTTCCGCCAATATCAAAAACTATCCGGAATGACCGGAACCGCAGATACCGAAGCCGGTGAGTTTCTATCCACTTATCAGCTTGAAGTGGTTGTGGTGCCGACTCACAATCCGCCACAAAGACAAGATTTGCCCGATTTAGTGTTTTTGGATATCCAAGGCAAAATGGCAACCATTGTCAAAGATGTTAAAGAGATTGTCGAAAAACAGCAGCCGATTTTGATTGGTACCGCGTCCATTGAAATGTCAGAAATTTTATCCGGTTTGTTTCAGAAAGAAGGGATTGAGCATAATGTGTTGAATGCCAAACACCACGAAAAAGAAGCCAGTATTATTGCGAATGCCGGAAGACCGGGCGCAGTGACCATCGCCACCAATATGGCCGGACGGGGGACGGACATTGTTCTGGGGGGAAATTTGGATTTGGAACTGGAAGCCCTAGAGGATCCAACGCCGGAAGAAATCGCTCAGGTAAAAGCGGATTGGCAAATGCGTCATGATGCTGTCATCGCCAGTGGAGGCTTATTAGTTTTAGGCTCGGAACGCCATGAATCCCGTCGAATTGATAATCAGTTACGGGGTCGTTCGGGTCGTCAAGGCGATCCCGGGGCAACCCGTTTTTATCTTTCGTTAGATGATGATCTAATGCGTCGCTTTGCATCAGAAAAAGTCAAAAACATGATGCGTCGATTGGGAATGAAATCTGACGAACCGATTGAGCACAAAATGGTTTCTAAGTCGATTGAACGTGCTCAGAAACAAGTTGAACGCATGCATCAAGATGAACGTGCGAACTTACTGAAATTTGACAATATTGCCAATGAACAGCGTAAAGTGGTCTATTCTCAGCGCAATGAGTTGATGGAAGAGGAGGATGTTTCTGACATTATTGATTCTTTAAGAGCGAATGTCATTGAGAATACGATGGCAGGATTTGTGCCACCGGGTTCAATTGAAGAACAATGGGATATTGATGGTTTAGAAAGACAGATTGATGAAGATTTTGGTATCGAAGTCCCCCTATCAGATTGGTTGGCCGAAGATAAAAGTTTGTACGAAGAGAAATTACGAACCCGCTTAGTTGAAGCCATGAAAGCGGAATATCATCAAAAAATGGCGCAAATTGATAAAACCACTCGCCATCATTTTGAAAAAGAAGTGCTATTGAGAACCATTGATAAACAATGGCGTGAACATCTCAATGAAATGGATTATTTGCGTCGCTGGATTCACTTAAAAGGGTTTGCGCAAAAAGATCCTTTCCAAGAATATCGTACCTCTGCTGCGCAAATGTTTGAAGCGTTCTTAGATGAAGTGATGTTTGAAACCATTCAAACCTTATCGAGGGTTCAAATACGCGGTTCGGAAGATGTAGATGCTTATGAACAGCAGCAATTAGAAGAACGCCCTCAGCAGGTTGAAGCCGTGCATCCGGTAGCAAAATCCATTTCAGAGGGTTTAAAAGAAACGGCTGCCGATACGGTGAATCAGCAAACGGCAGAAGAGGGGACTTATCGGAGAGAAACCCCAAAAGTTGGGCGTAATGATCCTTGTCCTTGTGGCTCGGGTAAAAAATACAAGCACTGTCACGGCAAGCTGAGTTAAAGAGAAGGAATCTCTGAGCATGAACACAGAGTCAATGCATCCTGTTGCGGGCGTTTATTTGGGGACGACCGCAGCGAAGATTAAAAAATCGGGCGCAGAGGATTTACTGGTGATGACTTTTCATCCGGGAAGTCGCACTGCCGCCACTTTTACGCAAAATGCTTTTTGTGCCGCCCCCGTCACCTTAGCAAAGCAACATCTTAGATTGCAGGCGACAGAAGCGTTGATTATTAATAGTGGCAATGCGAATGCAGGAACGGGGAAGCAGGGGTTACAAGAAGCTTGGCAAACCTGCCAATGGGTGGCGACAGAACTGGAGATAGCCACAGAGTCTGTCTTGCCATTTTCGACAGGGGTGATCGGCCAAAATCTGCCCATGCAAAAAATGCAATTGGGCATTCCTAATGCGATTGCCAATCAATCTGTGATGGGGTGGGATGCCGCTTCCAAAGCGATTATGACCACGGATACCTGTGCTAAAAAGATTTCACGTCAATTTGAAATTGATGGGCATTTAGTGACCTTGAATGGGATTGCAAAAGGATCGGGTATGATTCATCCCAATATGGCGACGATGTTAGGATTTGCCGCAACCGATGCCAAAATCTCCCAGGCCTGCCTAGAAAAAGCGTTAAAAGATGCGGTGGCTGTTTCATTTAATCGAATTACCGTAGATGGAGATACGTCTACCAATGATGCCTGTACTTTGACGGCGACGCAGTTGGCTGATATGCCGGAAATTACCGATGTTCACTCTGATGCCTATCAAACGTTTTACCAAGTGCTTGAGGCGCTGATGGTTGATTTGGCACAAATGATCGTGCGAGATGGTGAAGGTGCTACCAAATTTGTGTCGGTCATTGTTGAGAAAGGTGCTAGCTCTGAAGAGTGTTTGCAAGTGGCGTATGCGGTCGCTTTATCGCCTTTGGTCAAAACGGCACTGTTTGCCTCTGATCCAAATTGGGGTCGGATATTGGCTGCGGTCGGACGTTCAGGCCTGGTTGATTTTGATATTGAGGCGTTGCAAATTTATCTGGGGGATACGTTATTAGTTGAAAATGGAGGTCGGGCTGAAAGTTATACCGAAGCTGCAGGACAAGCGGTGATGAATCAAACGGATATCGACATTCGGATTCTATTAAATCGTGGCGACTTTTCGGAAACGGTTTGGACGACTGATTTTTCTTACGATTATGTTCGCATTAATGCAGAATATCGAAGTTAACTTTATTGATTCAGCAAGGGAATGACAAGCGGCTGTTGAGCCGCTTTTTTATTGCCCTAAGTTCGACAGACGGTTAGGCTGGCAATTACATCACAGAGTCGGGTGTTTTGAGCATCGGTTCCGATAGTGATTCTCAGAAATTGATCGATTGGAGGTTTGTTAAAGTGGCGGACGATAATCGCCTGTTCACGTAGCTGCTTGGCGAGCCGGGCTGCATCATAATCCGGGTGGCGAACAAATACAAAATTGGCTGCTGAGGGAAGCACTTCAAATCCCTGTTGCTGTAAAAATTCGGTGAGCGTTTGGCGTGTTTTGATGATCTTCTGGCAGCAAGATTCAAAATAGTCGTTATCTTCTAGCGCAGCCACCGCACCTACAATAGCCAATTGATCTAATGGATAAGAGTTAAAACTATTCTTAACCCTTTCTAAGGCTTCAATTAAATCCGTATGGCCAAGTGCATAGCCAACTCTCAATCCTGCTAAGGCACGAGATTTTGAAAAGGTTTGCACCACCAGTAGATTTGGGTACTGATTAATTAACCCGCTGGCTGAAACGCCGCCAAAGTCAATATAGGCTTCATCCACGATCACCACCGAATTCGGATTGTATTTTAAAATGGTTTCAATGGCTTCTAATGTCAAAAGCCGACCAGTGGGCGCATTGGGATTGGGGAAGATAATACCGCCGTTGGGTTGCTGATAGTCATCTGGGTTGATACTAAAATCATTATCAAGCGGAACCGTTTCATAGTCAATTTCATAGAGTCCGCAATAAACAGGATAGAAACTGTAAGTGATGTCAGGAAATAAAATGGCTTGATCTTGCTTTAATAACGCGAGAAAAGTATGTGCCAATACTTCATCAGAACCATTGCCAACAAATACTTGTTGTTCGCTAAGCTGATGGGTTTTTGCTAAGGCGGACTTGAGCAGATCTGCATTTGGATCCGGGTATAGCCGAAGCTTGTCAGCGGCTAACTGAGCGCTAATGGCTGCTTGAACAGAGGGTGAGGGCGGATAAGGACTTTCATTGGTATTCAGTTTAATCAGCTTGTCCCCTTTGGGTTGTTCCCCAGGCACATAAGGGGTTAAAGTGTGAACCAATTGGCTCCAAAATTGACTCATGAAAATCCTCTCTTACAATGGTGTCTATCGATAACAAGCCCATTTTAACCCAAACCACGTAAAAAACGCCCAGGCCTGGCTAATTTTTTGTAAAAATGATGGTTTGATGACTTAAAACCATGACGATTGAAGTCGCTTGAAAACAGGAGAAGTCAAAATGAAGGGGATAACCCATGTTGTGGTCGGCGTGCTTCGTCAAGGGCAACAGCTGTTAGTTGCAAAGCGCCGGGCAAATCAATCTCATGCACATTGCTGGGAATTTCCCGGCGGGAAAGTGCAAGCGGGAGAATCACTGCAAAGCGCATTACAGCGCGAAATATTGGAAGAGGTTGGGCTATCGACGACCGGCTGGCAACCGTTGATCGGGATTCCTTGGGATTATGATGATGTCACTGTACGATTACATGTGTTTGTGACCGAGTCTTGGACAGGAAAAGCAGCCGGTCAGGAAGGGCAAGAAATTGCTTGGAAGTCCTTGTCCGAACTGAATGCAGCGGATTTTCCAGCCGCTAACCGAGGGATTTTAAACGCGTTGAATTTGGCTGACCGCTATATGATCTCGGGTAATTTTCACGATCAACAAGATGCGCTGGCCAGATTGCAAGTTGCATTAGAGGACGGTGTACGACTGATTCAGTTACGGGCTAAGCAATTAGAGGAAGTTGAGTTTTTTGAGTTGGCGCAACAGGCGATTGCTTTGACGCATCAAACTCCGGGTGCCAAAATGCTGATTAACGGCAAGCCGGAATGGTTGGCGCAATTACCTGAGGTAGACGGTATTCAACTCCCTTCGAGTGCCTTGATGGGGTTGACAAAAAGACCGATTCCCGACAATAAATTATTAGGGGTTTCAACCCATACGCCTGTCGAAATGGCAAAAGCGTTGGAATTGGGTGCAGATTTTTTATTGCTGTCTCCGGTGAAAAAAACCGCTTCTCATCCAGCGTTAGATGGACTGGGTTGGCAAGCTTTTGCGGATTATGTTGCCGATATTCCGGTGCCCGTTTATGCATTAGGGGGCATGAAACCACAAGATGTAAAGACGGCGAAACAATACGGCGGACAGGGAATCTCAGCCATTTCCGGGCTCTGGCCGGAACCGATTTAGCTAGGGTTTGGCGATAAAGAAATTTTGCGTTTGATAAAGTGGCGTTGGTAAGGCGTCTTTAAAGTACTCACCTCAATATCATAGGTTTTGAGTTCGGTATTGAGACGTTGCCAGTGGGTGTTGGGCACGGTCCAATTGGTGTGAAAATAGATGCGTTGGTGATTTTTTAAGGTGATTGATTCATAAATCAAGGTCATTTCCGGATGCGCTAACGCCAACTGTTGAAAGTCGTCATTATTTAAAATGTGGGCGGAATTCAATTGACTCTGTTGTAACAGTGTCTGAAAATCGGCTAGGGTAGCGCCTTGATCTCGCAAGGCTTTAATAATGGTATAGGCCAATTCGCTTCGCGGTACGATGGACTCATAACGATAACCATTACGGATCACATTCACTTGATAAGGCATAAATCTTTGCTCCAAATACTGGGGTTTCATTAAAGCATAGCATTTTTTAAGGCTTAATGGGTCTCTGTCGGATCGTCGGCTGGGTGGATGGATGCAATTATTTGTTGCACTTGGCGTTCAATATTGTCTAGAGGTTGGGCGGTGTCGATTATGTAATCGGCAATTGCAAGTCGCTCGGATTGACTGGCTTGCTGGTTTAAAATTTGGATTACCGTTTCTTTTGAACAGTGGTCACGCGCCATCACTCGTTCGATTTGCAATGCTCGGGGCAGATCTAACACGATGACTTGATGGATGTAATCCGGGATACCCGTTTCCACTAATAACGGGATTTCGACAATAACGACTTGGGTGCCCGCTTGTTCTAGACAGGTTAATTTTCGTTGGGTTTCTGTCCGAATCAGTGGGTGTAGTATGGCTTCGAGCTGCTGTTTGGCATGAGGGTCGGAAAAAATGAGCGCTTTTAGTTTGGTACGGTTGAGTTCCCCATTGGGCAATAGCATATCTTGACCGAAAGTGCGGGTAATTTCTACCAGGCCTGGTTGGTTTTTTGCCACCAGCGCTCGTCCAATTGCATCGGCATCAAGTGTGATAATGCCCGCTTTTGAAAAAAACTGGCGTATGGTGGTTTTGCCACTGCCAATACCACCCGTTAATGCAATGACTTTCATGGGAGTGTGCCTAAGTTGCGTTGTAGTGACTTTAAAGTGTGTTTTGGAATCAGTCAAACCTTTTTGATAAGGATTGTATAAAATGACCGCCAAAGTAATAAGAGGTAAGTAACCATGTGCGGTATTTGTGGTGAGGTGTATTGGGATGGCCAAATGGCGGATGCTGATCGGTTGGCAAAAATGTTAGCCCAGTTGGAACGCAGAGGCCCGGATGATCAGGGCGCTTGGCTAGAATCACAAGTGGGGTTAGGGCATAGACGTTTATCCATTATTGACTTGTCGGGGGCGGGTCATCAGCCGATGCGGGATCATGAAATCACTTTGGTCTTTAATGGTTGTATTTATAACTATCAAGCTTTACGGACTGAATTGATCGACCTAGGGCATGATTTTCAGTCGCATTCAGATACCGAAGTCATTATCAAAGCTTATCGTCAATGGGGAATGGAATGCGTGAGTCGTTTTGAAGGGATGTTTGCCTTTGCGATTTGGGATGACCATCAACACCAGCTGCTGATGGCGCGAGATCGGTTTGGGATTAAACCGCTCTATTATGCCCCTGTTGTCGGCGGGGTGCGTTTTGCTTCCAATACCCAAGCACTGTTGGCTTCCGGGGGAATTGATACCCGTATTGACCCAGTTGGGCTGCATCACCAATTTACACTACATGGTGTGATTCCTGCCCCCACGACTTTATTGAAGGGCATTCGAAAACTTGAGCCCGGCCATTGGCTAATTGTGAATCCAGATGGACAAATGGTTAAAAAAGCTTATTGGCATTTGTCAGCGCAACGTCCAACGACACCTTTGTCAGAGCAAGCGTGGGTGGATAAGGTTCACGAATCCCTTAAACAAGCGGTGATGAAACGTATGACGGCGTCTGATGTGCCGGTTGGCGTATTGTTATCCGGCGGTTTGGATTCAAGTTTGATCGTGGCGTTGTTGGCGGAAGCCGGTGTGAAAGACATACACACGTTTTCGATCGGTTTTGAAGATGTGCCAGAGGAAAAAGGCAGTGAGTTTGAATATTCGGATCAAGTGGTTGCGCAATATCAAACACATCATCAAAAATATTTGGTGCCCAATGAAACGGTTTTGCCCCGTTTGATCGAGGCAGTTGATGCCATGTCAGAACCCATGTTCGGGCAAGATGCTATTGCCTTTTATCTCTTGTCTGAACAGGTTGCTAAAGCGGTCAAGGTGGTGATGTCCGGTCAGGGTGCCGATGAGGTCTTTGGTGGCTATTTTTGGTATCCGCAAATGGCAAAAGCAGCCGAAAACTTGCAGACCAATGAACCGCCGGTCAATGCTTTTGCGCCTTACTATTTTGATCGCACGCATAAAGAGTGGTTAGAGATGATCGCGCCGGAATATCATTTGTCAGATGTGACCCGAGCGCTCATTAATGATCGCTTATCAGAAACCGATGCCGATAGTTTCATTGACCAGGTGTTGCGCTTAGATACGACAACGTTAATTGTCGATGATCCGGTCAAACGCGTTGACAATATGACCATGGCATGGGGACTAGAGGCTCGAGTGCCCTTTTTGGATCATCATCTGGTGGAATTGGTCATGTCAGCACCGCCGGAACTAAAGCTAAAGGATTTTAAATATTTGTTGAAACGGATTGCCCGAGGATTGGTGCCTGACAGTGTGATTGATCGACCCAAAGGGTATTTCCCCATGCCCGCATTGAAGTATGTGCGCGGGGCTTTTTATGACATGATGAAGTCGGTATTAACCGACCCACAAGCGCAACAGCGGGGGATATTTAATCCAGAATATATTCAAAAATTATTGGAGGAGCCCGAAGCTGAGAGCAGCTTTACCGCCATACAGGGGAGTAAATTATGGCATGCGACCTTATTAGAACTTTGGTTACAGCGTCATGTTGATCCCTATCAAGCAGAAAATGGCGACAAGCCGTTTATTTAATCAATGGCTCTGATATAATAACCAAGTTAATTAGTGGGATATTGTTGGGGTGGCCGCTATTTCCCCACTTGATATAAGCCGTTAGGAGTTAGAAATGGAAAACCAAGAAAAAGAAGTCCTTGCCAAAATTCATGAGCAAGTAACGCAAAACCCAGTCGTTTTATATATGAAAGGATCACCGCAGATGCCATCTTGTGGGTTTTCCAGCCGTACTGCCGAAGCGCTGGTGCAAACAGGTGAAAAATTTGCTTTTGTAAATGTATTAGCTGATCCCGCCATTATGACCTTTTTACCCAAGTACCAAGATTGGCCAACGTTTCCACAACTTTATATTGATGGTGCGTTACAGGGCGGTTGTGACATCACTTTAGAATTAGCCGAATCGGGTGAATTGAAACGCATGATGGCCGATGCGAATGCCAAAGTGCCAGAAAACAGCTAATCGAATAAAGGGTCACATTTATCTGCTAAAACAGCCAGGCCTGGCTGTTTTTCCACATTTTTGTTTCGCGTCCCACTCATGCAAAGGTCTTATAAAATCTATTTTAGCGATTTATTGACCGTTGATTTATTGACCTTATTATGGCGTTTTCGTCGCGTTCAGTGGCCATTGATTGACGATGTTGCAGAAGAGGTCGGCCGTTTTGATGGTGTCATATTCCGCGGAATGAGCTTTGCTGTTGTCCCACTCGATCTCTGCTGCCTGTGCTGCCTTAGCCAGCACTGTTTGACCATAGGCAAGCCCTGCTAATGAAACCGTGTCAAAAGTGCTGAATTCATGAAAAGGGGATTTGAGTTTGCATCGATCAGCCGCCGCTTTCACAAAGCTGAGGTCAAAAAAAGCATTATGGCCGACGAGGATGGCACGCGTGCAATCGGTTGCTTTCAGTTGCCTTTTAATGGGGTCAAAACATTTTTTTAGGGCATCTTTTTCTTGCATTGCCATTCTAAAAGGATGAGTAGGGTCTTCTACGCCAATAAATTTTAAGGCACTGGGGTCAAGCTTAGCCCCTTTAAAAGGTAGCACATTGGCTTGAATGATTTGATCTTTTTCAAGCTGCCCTTGTGGTGCCATTTTTAGCGTGACGACGGCAATTTCAATAAGGGCGTGATTTTGGGCATCAAACCCTGCGGTTTCAACATCAACAACCACAGGGAGAAAGCCCCGAAATCGATCTTTAATATGGGTAATTCTGTTCATTTAGAGACTTTTTTTAAGGACTTTGGATTGTCTTTGATTATTATAATAAGCTTGTCGTTGCTTGGGTAACTGTGCAGGTGTGCCTTCAATAAATCCATGTTCGATAAACCAGTGTTGCGTGTGGGTTGTTAATAAAAATAGGGTGTGGATGCCGGAGTGCTTGGCTTTGGTTTGAATCGCATTGAGCAGCTCTTCTCCCAATGATTGGCCACGGTAGTCAGGGTCAATCGCAAGGCAAGCTAATTCAGCATGATTGGCATCAATGGGATAAAGCGCGGCACAGCCAATGATGCGGTGGTCAATTTCTAACACCCAATAGTGATCAATTTCTAATTCTAGCGAAGCTTGTGTGCGTGTGGTGAGGATGCCTTGTTGCTGAAGCGGTTGAATCAGATTTAAAATCCCCATTACATCATCAAGCTGTGCCCTTCTTAACTGGTGGTAGCGGTCTGTGTAGATCAGTGTTCCACAACCCTCTCGGCTAAAGAGTTCCATCAATAAAGCACTTGGCATGTCTTGTGACATTAAATGAATGCGGTTAATTTTTCTGCCACTGTTAAGCGCACTTTGCAATAACCTTTGCGCTTCAATTGCTAATGACGGGGTCTGCGCCAGCGCTGCTGTTTCTGTTAGCGAGAGCGATTTAGGTAGCTGTAATAGCGTATCAGCTGAGGTAAAGATCATTAATTTTTCAGCCGAAAGCGCTGAGGCAATGGCAAAGGCTTGATCTCGTGTGTTTAAATTGAAGACCTCGCCGGTTAAAGAGTAGGCTAAGGGGGTAATTAAAGCGATTTGACCACCGTCTAAAGTATTTTGGATAGCAGAATTGATCTTTCGGAATGTGCCTGTATGTTGGAAGTCAATACCGTCAATGACCCCTTTAGGTTGAGCAATCACCCAGTTACCGGAGACGATGGTAATATGGCTTTTTTGCTCGGCACTGGCTTGGCTAAAGGCTGCTTCAACTTGGGCACGAACCCCGCCAATGGTTTCTTGAAAATAGGGTAGGTGGTTGGCTTCCGTAATGCGTGTATTCTGGTGCGTTTGCCAAGTTAGGTGATGGCGGTTCAGCGTCGCATCAATTTGTGGCGAGGCACCGAGTGTGAGGACGACCTTTATGCCTAAATTATGTAATAGCACCACGTCTTTACAAAGCTGTTGTAGTGCTTTGAGGTTGGAAATGAATTCACCCGGTAGGTAGAGCACCAGTGTTTTATTACGATGCTGGGCAATATAGGGTGAAGCCTGACGCAAGTTATTGGTAAAATCTAATTCAGATTGACGCATAGATATGAGAAAATGTTTTAAGTTAATGGAAGCAGTATAACAGCCTAAGTTTTAAATCTAAATATATCCTTTGTTGATAGGTCGTATTTATTCTCAGAAAGTACTTTTTTGAGATAGGTTGAAATGCGTTTTGGCGTTAGGCTGTTTTTTTATCGGATTATTAAGGAGAAATCATGCCCGCATATCGTTCAAAAACCAGTACCCATGGTCGTAATATGGCCGGCGCACGCGCCTTATGGCGAGCGACAGGAATGCAAACCGAAGATTTTGGTAAGCCTATTATTGCCATTGCCAATTCCTTTACCCAATTTGTACCGGGTCATGTGCATTTAAAAGATATGGGGCAGTTGGTCGCTAGAGTGATTGAGCAGGCCGGGGGAGTGGCGAAGGAGTTCAATACCATTGCGGTGGATGATGGGATTGCCATGGGGCATGATGGGATGTTGTATTCTTTGCCTTCACGCGATTTAATCGCTGATTCGGTTGAATATATGGTTAATGCACATTGTGCCGATGCCTTAGTGTGTATTTCGAATTGCGACAAAATCACCCCAGGCATGATGATGGCAGCGATGCGCTTAAACATTCCGACTATCTTTGTGTCAGGTGGGCCGATGGAATCGGGTAAAACGGTGTTGGGGGGTGTCAATATTAAATTGGATTTAGTGGATGCAATGGTGATGGCAGCCGATGATCACTGTTCGGATGCGGATGTCGATGCCGTAGAAGTTTCAGCTTGTCCAACCTGTGGTTCCTGTTCGGGTATGTTTACCGCCAATTCGATGAACTGTTTGGCGGAAGCCTTGGGGATTGCGTTACCGGGTAATGGCACGACGCTGGCGACTCATGCTGACCGTAAGCATTTATTTGAAGAAGCAGGTCGTCGTATCGTTGAGTTGGCCAAACGCTATTATGAACAAGATGATGCTACGGTCTTGCCTCGGTCGATTGCGACGTTTGAAGCTTTTGAAAATGCCATGTCACTGGATGTTGCAATGGGCGGTTCAACGAATACCGTCTTGCATTTATTGGCGATTGCTAAGGAGGCGGAAGTGGCGTTTACCATGGCGGATATGGATCGTATTTCTCGCCGAGTCCCTTGTCTGGTGAAAGTCGCACCAAATTCCAAACAATATCATATGGAGGATGTCCATCGTGCCGGTGGCATTATGCGAATTTTAGGTGAGCTGGAAAGAGGCGGGTTACTCAATGCCGAAGTCCATACGGTACATGCGTCAACCATGGCGGCTGCGATTGATCTATGGGACATCACACGAACCGAAGATGAAGCAGTTGAAACCTTTTTTAAGGCAGCTCCGGGCAATGTTAGAACTACTGAAGCTTTTAGCCAGAATAAGCGTTGGAAAACCCTCGATGAAGATGATGCTGAAGGCTGTATTCGGAGTCTTGAACATGCTTATACTCAAGAGGGCGGCTTAGCGGTTTTATATGGCAATATTGCTTTAGATGGTTGCATTGTCAAAACGGCAGGCGTGGATGAGTCGATTTTTAAATTTACAGGCCCTGCTAAAATTTACGAAAGTCAGGATGCCGCAGTAGACGCTATTTTACAAGACGAAGTGACGTCTGGCGATGTGGTGTTGATTCGATATGAGGGCCCGAAAGGCGGGCCTGGTATGCAAGAAATGCTCTACCCGACCAGTTATTTAAAATCTAAAGGTCTTGGAAAAGAATGTGCCCTGTTAACCGATGGGCGTTTTTCCGGTGGCACTTCAGGTTTGTCAATCGGGCATTGCTCGCCAGAAGCGGCAGAGGGAGGCAATATTGGTTTGGTCGAAGCAGGAGATTTGATAGAAATTGATATTCCTAATCGAACGATTCAGGTTAAACTCACGGATGAGCAACTCGCAGAAAGACGTCAGGTGATGATTGCCAAAGGGCGGAATGCCTGGACACCCGTTGAGCCAAGGGCGAGAAAGGTCAGCGCGGCTCTAAGGGCGTATGCTGCCATGACCACCAGTGCTGCTTTTGGCGCTGTTCGTAATGTTGAACAAGTTGAACACCTAAATCACACTAAATGAGATCTTTGCACGAGATGGCTACACGTTTGTTTCACGTCCCACTCATGCAAAGGTCTCACTAAATAAAAGGAAGGTTATTTTATGTTTGCAGATCAACTCTCTTCTGAGCAACGACAAGTTGTTTTTGATTTGGCTGTCATGTTGGCGCACGCTGATCATGATGTATCAGAAGAAGAACAACAGTATCTTAAAAACTTCAGTGGAGCCTTTGGGATTGAGTATGACTTAGATAAGTCTGACATGAATATTGATAATGCATTAATGGCTTTTACGACCCGTAGAGATAAAATTATTCTCCTGCAAGAATTGGTAAAGTTGTCCTATAAAGATGGTCACTTTGGGCAGGAAGAGCAAGAAAATGTTTTTATGATTGCTCAAAAAATTGGTCTGAATGATCCAGAGTTGCTTATTCGTGTTGAAACTTGGGTGAGAGAGGGGGTCAACTGGATTTATGAAGGGGAGCAAATGCTTGAATCCTAATCTAACGGTGTCCTATAGTGCATTAAAGTGACCAGGCCTGGTCACTTTTAGGGGAAATTCATTATAAAAAAACCTGCAAATTGCAGGTTTTTTTTATGAACAGTCGTTAGAGCGTTACTCTCTATAGCCTGGGCCATTGATTTCAATGCCATTAGCCATATAGGCTTCAAAGAATTCAAGGTTTTTGTAGGTTTCGCTTTGTACTTTAGCCGGTACAATACGCATATTTTTATCACAGCCTTCATAGCGACGGTGTAGTGTCCCGAGTTCTTTCCATTTAGCACGATACATTGGCACGTGACTGGTCTGCCCCAATGCGGGTCCAAGCGTATTTCCTCTTGCTCTTCTACCTGCATTATAAACGTGGCATTCCGCACAAGCTAACCCAAACTGACCTCTGGGTTTTGAGAAGTATGCTTGCCCATCAAGGAAAGCTTTCTTGGCGCCTTCAGATTCGATTTTAACGTCAATCTGTTGGCCACGAGCTTGATAGGCAAGGTAAGCCGATAGATTTGCAATGTCGCCTTTTTTCCATCCAAAAGGTTTTAGTTTTGCATCAGTTCGACATTGGTTGATTTGACCCTCTAGGGTTTCAACTTTTTGGGTTTTCTCATTAAATCTTGGGTACATGACGCGAACTTTGGTAACGTCTTTTCCAAAGCAATTTTCATAGACTGCTTGGTCTTTTTCCCATAAGGCTTCACCCGCATCGATAAAGTCTAAATAGGGTGGAAATTCTTCAGCTGCCTGCCATTGCATTCTTTGGTCTGGATTGTAGTTATAAACGCCATTACCATATTCATTGAATTCGATTGATGGACTTTTCGCCTTGAAGTAATCAACAAATTGTTGACGGCTTTGTTCCGGGGTTATGTCTGCAGCCATAGCCATATTGGCTGACACAGTTGTGCCTAATGTTAAGGCGGCTATCATAATTTTTTTCATCCTATTCCTCCGTCAAGAAAAGCATTTCTTTAAGTATTATTATTTTAAATTTTGAATTGCCCCTTTAATTTAATTAAAAGGGCAATGGGATGTTATAACTTAGCTAATTATTAACGATTTATCTAAGTTTGATTGTTTGAGAACCGGTAGCACCGGTATTGTCTTTTAAGCTCAAGGTCACTTCGTCCCCTTTTGCTGCTTTCATCATCACACCCATATATGGGTTTGCAGAAACTGCACCAGACCATTGTGCATCTACTGCTTTAGTGCCATTAATGCTC
This sequence comes from Piscirickettsiaceae bacterium CG07_land_8_20_14_0_80_44_28, assembly GCA_002779995.1. GTDB lineage: Bacteria > Pseudomonadota > Gammaproteobacteria > Thiomicrospirales > Thiomicrospiraceae > Hydrogenovibrio. The sequence goes on along the minus strand of PEWX01000104.1, from coordinate 15,406 downwards.
ACGTCTACCACATCGATAAATTCAGCAGGATAGGGTTTGCCGGTTTTTTTATTCATACGTGCCCCAGATTCCATTTTGTGCTTAATTAACGCTTTAACTTCAGCAACGTCACCTTTGACTTTTCCACGCATTCTGATTTTAATTGACATAATTTTTCCTTTTAATTTTGCAGTTACTTATTGACTCTTGATTGAATGGACAGGATTAACCGCCACATCCACCAATGGTGACTTTAACTTCTTGTTCTGCTTTGTATAGCTTTCCACCTGCTTTGACGATGGCCACCACGTTTTGTGTTTCACCCATTTTTATACGGGTAGAAACATAACCTAGGGCAGGGCCAGAGAAGCTATATTCACACACGAAAGGGAAAGGGTTTTTAGATGCTAGGATGGCGATTGATTCAACACCAGCCATTTTTGTTGCGTCAACTTTGATGGGGGTTACCGCACCATTTTCAGCGATTGCAGGTGCACCTAAATCAATATCAGATGAAGCTGTTGCATTGCTCATGCCAAAAGCAGCGTTTAGCGCATCTTCCGGCGCTTTTGCATTAAACGCTTTTTTGTTCCAGTCTGCTAATACAGTCGATGGGGTAAGAAGGCCGGCATTTACAGCGACAGCTGCAGCACCAGTTGCTAGGGTACCTTTAAGGAAAGATCTACGTTTCATAAGGTTTTAAACTCCTAAATTAAGGTTTTTAAGATTAAAGTTGGTATAAAAAATCAACGATTTTGTTGATTTCAGCGTCAGTCAATACCCCGTTGTGTCCGAATTGAGGCATCATACTGTAGGGCATAGACTTGTCAGGTTTTCCCCAAATCTTGTCAAAGAGATCACTCTTTTCCGGAAAACGAAGCTTCATTGCGATCAGTGCCGGTCCAATGTTTCCAGGTAAATTACCCCCCGGAATGGCATGACAAGCTAAACAGTTTCCTTTGGATCGGGAAAAAGCCAGTTCTTTACCCTGTTCGATGTCGCTAGCGTTCTTTCCCGCAGCATTGGAAACTGTTGGGACAGAAACCATGGCGGTTGTTATCGCTAGAACGGTTAGTAAATGCTTCATTTGTTTTTTTAACATTCTTATCCTCCTAAAAAAAGCAAGACTGCTTTTAATTTTATGCGTCCCTTATACTAGGGTTGTAATTTTTAAGGCTTAAAAAGCGCTTAGAAACATAGGTTACTCATATTGGACGGATTCGCAAGCCTTTTGTGGGGTTCAGTACATAGTAATATTTAATCCTAGCAATATTTTTATTTATAATGAAATGTTAATATTTTTATGGTATGACTGTAACGCATTGAAAATAAACAATTTACCCTGTGTTGTTTTTTTGATGTAAAACCGTTTTTTTATGGGTGTGAAGTTGGAGTAGGAGGTTCCAATCGGTTTCCTAGGCCAGCCATTAATTCCTTTAATTAGGCCACAATTGGCTTATTTCGTTATGAAGATTGCAGTCTTGTCAAAAGTGGTTAAAATATTGATTTTATTCTTAATAGGTTATGCCTACCCTCTATGCAACAATTATTCAATAAAGTTAAGTCTTTTTTTACCTTTTCTCCTGACAAAAATCTCGTTAATCAAACTCATACTCCGACAGAGTATAGGGCTATCAATCGCAGCGAACATGGTATTTCGCGCAATCAAATTGATAAGGCAGCATTGGATGTGTTATACGAGTTAAATCGAGCCGGTTACGAAGCTTATTTAGTGGGCGGAGGGGTTCGAGATATTCTTTTAGGCATGGAACCAAAAGATTTTGATGTTGCGACGAATGCGGAGCCTGAACAAATTAAAACGGTCTTTAACCGCCGTTGTCGCCTAATCGGGCGGCGATTTCGGCTGGCACATGTTTTTTTTGGTCGTAATATTATTGAAGTGGCAACCTTTAGAGGCAGCGGTGATGGGCAAAAAGGGCAGCTCGTCAACCGTAAACAATTAAATCACACGCGTGCTGTTGACAAAGCGGGTAAGTTGGTTCGTGATAATATTTATGGTTCGATGGAGGAAGATGCTTGGCGTCGTGATTTTACGGTCAATAGCCTGTATTACAGTGTCCGTGACTTTTCGGTTATTGATTATACCGGTGGAATGGAAGACTTGGCTAAAGGGCAGTTACGTCTTATAGGTGTTCCTGAAATGCGTTATCGGGAAGATCCTGTGCGAATGATTCGGGCGGTTCGATTTTCCGCTAAGTTGGGTTTTGAAATTGAGCCTAAGACAAAAGCGCCTATTTATGAGTTGGGTCATTTACTAAAAGATGTCTCACACGCCCGAATGTTTGATGAGGTCTTAAAATTATTTCACAGTGGTGTGGCCATTGAGGTTTTTGAAAAACTGCGTCACTTTGGGCTTTTTACTTATTTGTTTCCTCAGACCCATCATGTTCTCTCTCAAGAATCTCAGGGTTTCCCAAGAATGCTGGTGATCGAGGCGTTAAAAAGCACTGATGATCGGATTCAAAATGCACTAGGGGTCAATCCGGCATTTTTATTTGCAGCGATGCTTTGGGAGCCGATGCTTCAAAAAATGGAGCAACATCTGGCTGAAGATTTTGCCCATCAGGATGCATTATTTGCTGCGGCCAGTAACGTAATTGATGTTCAAATTTTTTCAACGTCCATTCCTAAACGGTTTATTGGTCAAATTAAGGATATCTGGAGTTTGCAATTCAGATTATTAAATCGACAAGGTAATCGTCCACAACGCTTACGAGAACATCCCCGTTTTAGAGCCGCTTATGACTTTATGGGAATTCGATTGGCGGCTGGAGAAGAGGCTGTTCGAGAAGTTTTTGATTGGTGGACGGAGTATCAAGCCTTAGACCCCGTTGAGCAAGTTGCTTTTGCGCACAATATTGCCAAACCAACAGAAAAGCGTAAAAGAACCAGACGAAATCGGAATCCTTATCGTAAAAACAGTGGTGCAAAAAGTAATGATGCTAATGGAACCGATCAGACTCTTTCGACGACTAAGGCATAAGGATGGTGGATAAAATCTGGCAAACGGTTTATTTGGGATTGGGCAGTAATTTAAATCAACCGAAAAAACAGCTTGAAAAAGCAATGGATACTTTGAACGCTTTATCGGGTTGTCGGTGGCTATCCGCATCCAGTTTTATTGAATCCCTTCCGCAAGGGCCGCAAGATCAGCCTAATTTTATCAATGCCGTTGTTGCGATCGAAACCTGTCTGTCACCAATGGATTTATTGCGGGCATGTCAAGCGATTGAGCTGCGTTTAGGTAAGCAAAAAAAACGTGATTGGGGAGAGCGGGTGATTGATATTGATCTGTTACTTTATGGTCAGCAAATCATTGATGAGGCTGATTTGATCGTGCCGCACCCTAATATGTTAACAAGAGATTTTGTATTGTTACCTTTGTTGGAGATCTCGCCGGAACTGATTTTACCTAATGGACAGCCAGTTGCCCATTATGCGTCACAATTATCAGAGACATTTGTTATTCGAACCTAAGTGACTTGCACTGAATAAGCAAGAGTTTAACAGGAGTATCACCATGATAACCTTAAATAAATTAAAAAAAATGAAGCAGCAAGGCGAAAAGATTGCCTGCTTAACAGCCTATGATGCCAGTCAAGCTTATTGGGTATCTCAGGCGGGTGTTGAGGTGATTTTGGTTGGAGATTCTTTGGGAATGGTCGTTCAAGGACAAGCTTCTACGATCCCCGTGACGTTGGAGGATATGGTGTATCACACCCGTATTGTCCAACGTCAAAATACCCAGGCCTGGTGTATTGCAGATTTTCCATTTATGGCTAATCAGGATTTATCTGGTGCACTCTATGCCGCAGAGCGTTTAATGAAAGAAGGGTTGGCCAATATGGTCAAACTGGAAGGCGGCAGTCACCGAGTTTTAGATCAGGTTGCCGCTTTATCTGAATTAGGCGTGCCTGTCTGTGCGCATTTAGGGTTATTACCGCAGTCGGTCAACAAAAAGGGCTATGCGGTTGTTGGTAAGGAAACTCAATCGGCTTTGATGATTCAAGAAGAAGCCATTGCGCTTGAAGAAGCGGGTGCAGAAATGTTAGTGCTGGAATGTGTTCCTGCTGAATTGGCACAACGGATTAGTCAATCTTTGCGGATTCCTGTCATTGGTATTGGGGCAGGAAAAGCAACCGATGGTCAGGTATTGGTTTTTCATGATATGGTTGGTTTAACCATTGGCAAGCTGCCGCCTTTCGCTAAAAACTTTTTGCAGGCGTCCGATAGTATTCAGCAGGCCATCGCATTGTATGTCAGTGAGGTGAAGCAAGGGCTGTTTCCAAGTGATCAGCAGCGTATTGGCTAGCATGCAAGTTTTTGAACACATCTCTTCATTAAGAGCGCAACTTCATCAATGGCGTCAAGCTGGGTTGACCATTGCATTGGTTCCGACTATGGGCAATTTACATGCAGGGCATTTGAGTTTGGTTGAGCTGGCACAAAAACATGCCGATAAAGTGGTGGTCAGTGTTTTTGTAAACCCTTTGCAGTTTGGGCCGAATGAAGATTATGAACAATATCCGCGTACTTTTGAAGCAGATAAAATGGTTTTGGAACAGTTTGCTACTGATGTTTTGTTTTACCCATCAGCCTCACAAATGTATCCGTCAACTGATTGGATGACACAGGTCGTTGCGCCAAATGCGCTCACTTCTATTTTAGAAGGCTCAAAGCGCCCGGGTCATTTTGATGGAGTCACCACCGTGGTGGCAAAATTGTTTCATATTGTTCAGCCAGACCTGGCTGTTTTTGGTCAAAAAGATTATCAACAGTTTGCGGTGATTCAAGCCATGGTGGAAGGACTTTTTATGCCGGTTCGTTTAATTCGGGCAGCCATTGTGCGAGACAAAGATGGGTTGGCGTTGAGTTCGCGTAATCAATATTTAAGCCCTCAACAACGTCAGATAGCCCCTAAATTGGCAGAGGCTCTGGTTGCTATTGAAACCGCATTAGCATCGGGAAATGTCAAGGTAAGAGATGTGTGTGATGCGGCTTATAAGCGGTTATTGCAACAGGGGTTTGATGATGTGGATTATATCGAGGTGCGTGATGCGAAAACCTTAGCGCCTTGCAAAGATTTGACGACGAGTCAAACATGGGTGATTCTGGCGGTGGCAAGATTGGGCAAAACACGCCTATTGGATAACCGAATATTTCAACAACAAGGTCGGTTACATCAATGAGTTTTTCAACATTTATTGGTTTGTTTTTAGGTATTCTCATTGTTGTGACCGCAATGGCAATGGGGTCTTCTATATTAATTTTTATTAATATCCCCGGTCTTATGATCGTTATCGGTGGAACCATTGCTGCAACCATGATTCGTTATTCATTTAATGAAACCTACCATGCAATGGTCTTGTCGTTTAAGATTCTGATGCCTTCAAATGACATTAGAGATAAAAATGAATTGGTGGATTTGACAGATGATTTATTGCGGATTTCTCGAAAGAATGGTCTTTTGGCTTTGGATAACGAAGCGGTTCCTCATTCCTTTTATCAGCATGGCATTCGTATGTTGGTGGATGGTTATTCAAAAGAGTTGGTTCGCCAATCGTTGATAGAAGAAAATAAATTATTTGTTGAAAGGGTTAATACCAGTGCGGGGGTGTTTTCCTCCATTGGTGGTGCAGCGCCTGCTTTTGGCATGATTGGTACTTTGGTTGGTTTGATTCAAATGCTTTCCAATTTATCTGATCCCTCTAGTATTGGTCCTGCGATGGCGGTTGCCATGTTAACGACCCTTTATGGCGCCATGATTGCGAACCTATTTGCGCTGCCAATGGCAGATAAAATGAATACTTGGGTGCTTGAAGAATCGCTTCGTCAGTTGCTCATTATTGAAGCCCTAACCGCTATAAGTGAAGGCCAGAACCCAAGTATGATGCGTGAGCTACTCTCACCCTATCTTGAACAAACGACGACTGCACAAGATGGTGGGGTGACCGAATGAGTGATAAGTCAGCTGATTGTCCACCTTGGTTAGCGACGTTTGCGGATTTAATGTCATTGTTGATGGCGGTTTTTGTTTTATTATTTGCTATGTCTACCATAGATGCTAAAAAATATGAGGCTGTGGTTAAATCCCTTACGTCTACGTTGGGTCATGGCTCAGATTTATCACAGACACAGGTTCAATATTTTCAGTCACAGGAAGTCCCTCAAGAGCATAAGGGAGAAACCCCGATTGAAGACTTGAAGCCTTTATATGAAAGTGTGGTCGAGACCTATGCCTTGTCGAATCAAGACAGTGATATTAGGGTGACCCTTGATCAAGACGAAAAGTTGATTCGAGTTAGCTTTGCGGAGAACATTTCATTTTTAACCGGCAGAGCAACTTTAAAAGATGGCTTTATAACGGAATTAAAAAAATTACGGCCTTATATTGATGATGAAACGCTTGTGAAGGCGATTGGTCATACCGATAAGCGGCCAGTGAGTGGTGGGCGATTTAAATCCAACTGGGAGTTATCCAGTGCACGGGCTGCAGCGGTGATTGAATTATTAGTGAATGAAGGCATGGTTTTGCCCAATCGCGCTGAAGTTATCGGCGTAGCAGATAGCCGGCCTTTAGATACTTCTGATACGCTAGAGGCCTATCAAAAAAATAGACGGGTTGAAATTATTTTGGTGCCTTATAAAAATGCTGACGTTTCAAAAATTACGATCGAAAAGCTTTAAGCAGAATGTTGTTGCATTTGTTTAGGGATGGTGTTCCGCGTATGGGTGATTTCATTTTTATCATTGAAATAGACCATAATCGGCTGGAAATTTTCCGCTTCTTTTTCGTCTAAAGTGGCATAGGTTGCAATAATCAATAAATCACCAGGCCTGGCCTTGTGTGCTGCGGCACCATTCACTGAAATAATACCGGTATGCTCTTCTGCACGAATCGCATAGGTGGTAAAGCGTTCACCATTATTGATATTATATATCTGAATTTGTTCATACTCCCGAATGCCCGCTACTTCCAGAAGATGTCCATCAATCGCGCAAGAGCCTTCATAGTCCAGCTCTGCATGAGTCGTGGTAACGCGATGTAATTTTGATTTTAGCAAAGTGATTTGCATACTAGACACCTGTCAGTGAATCATTTGGGTTGCAAATTATAACGTATTTATTTTAAAAGTGTTACTTGCATGTCTGTTTGAATCATTAAGACCTGACAAGTAACCTTTATTAGCTTATGGGTAACTCGTTTAACCCGTATTACGCATGCCTGCAGCAATCGCATTGATACTGTTCAGCAAAGGGGTTAGCCAAGCTTCCCGCTCTTCATCCGTTAAGTTTTCATCCTTATACCGTTTTAAAACCGCAATTTGTATGTGGTTAAGTGGTTCCAAATAAGGGGTTCTACGCGATAAAGATAAAGCGACCTGTGGCGTATCTGCCATTAGGTAGTCGTTACCGCTAATGTCTAAGCAGGTTTCTACAGAGCGAATATGTTCTTCTGAAATCATGTTATAAATTTTTTCAGATTGAACTCGATCCATGCCGAGTTCACTGTATCCTTTGCCAATAATAAGATCGGTTTTAAAGAGAGCCATCTGAATATTACTGAGCAAGCTTTTAAAGAAAGGCCAATGCTCATACATTTCTTTTAATTGGGCATCGGATTGATTTTTTGCCCAATTATGGAGTGCGTAGCCGGTACCATACCATGCCGGGAAAGTTAATCTGGCTTGAGCCCAACCAAAAATCCATGGAATGGCACGAATTGAAGACTTGGATAAATTGTCTTTTTTGCGGTGAGAAGGCCGTGAACCAATATTCAAGAGGCCAATTTCTGTCACCGGGGTTGCTTCGTAAAAGAATTTAAAGAAACCTTCGGTGTGATCGGTTAGCTCACGGAAAGCCAATTCACCTTCTTTAGAAAGTTTTTGCATGGCTTCTAAATAAGCGGGGTTATCAGGTTTTGAGGGTTTGACGATGCCTTTACTGGCTTTCATTAAGCCTGTAATCCCCATGGAAAGCTCATACATGGCGGTTTCGGCATTACTGTATTTATAGGATAAAACTTCACCTTGTTCAGTGAATTTGATTTGCCCTCGCACGGTGCCAGTGGGTTGTGACAAAATGGCACTGTGGGTTGGCCCGCCACCACGGCCAACTGTACCACCACGGCCATGGAATAGACGACAGTCGATATCGTAGCTGTCTGCCAGCTTCATAATTTGTTGCTGTGCTTGATAGAGCGTCCAGGCAGAAGAGAGGTTACCCCCATCTTTAGCGGAATCTGAATATCCCAACATAATTTCTTGTTGATTACCGGATGCTTTTAGCAAGGCATGATAGGTCGGGTTGTCAAACAGTGCTGAAGTAACCGGGACAATGTGCTCTAAGTCTTGGATGGTTTCGAATAAAGGCGAAACCCGAATTTTACAATAGGGTTTTCCTGCATTGTAGCCGGCGAGACCTGCTTGGTGGGCTAAGAACAAAACCTCCATCACATGACTGGCTTCATGGGTCATCGAGATCACGTAATTGTTAAAGGCTTTTTCACTGATTTCTTCTCGCATTGTGCGCATGACATCAAATACTTTTAACACTTCTACGGTCATCTTCTTTAGATCGAGGTGCTGCGTATCGATAATGGTGGGTGAAGAAATGTGCTGCGCTAACAGATCCAGTCTTTCTGCTTCCGATAAGCTTGGGTAGTCAATGTCAAGATGAGACAGTAAGTCGGTGACCGCATTGGTATGAACCGTTGACTCTTGACGAATATCCAGGCGCATTAAATAGAAACCGAAGGTTTGGACTAGGCGAATTAAATCTTTTAGGCTGGCATCGGCAACTTCTTTATCGCCATGACTGCAAAGAGACGCGTAAATAAGTTCTAAATCATCTAAGAATTCTGCTTCATTACGATAGCCAAATTTGGGTTTATCGACATTTTCGCCATTCAGTTGGGCTTCTATATAATTAAGATTGTCTTGCAAGCGACCATTAATGAGATAAAGAAAACGGCGATAGGGCTCATCCCTGAAACGGTCAGCACGTTTGTGAAACACCCTTTCTTGCAAGTCAGCATCAATAATGGTTGCTCGATTAATCACTTCTTGTTTAATCTTGGTAATATAACGTGACTGGGTTAAGTGTGAGCTGAGTTCAAAAATGCGTTTTTGGTATTCATACATCACTGCGCGACTTTGCATTAAAAGGGCGTTAACGGTTGTTTTATGCGTCACAAAAGGGTTGCCGTCTCTATCCCCGCCAATCCATGAACCAAAGGTTAAAAAATTAGGGGTGGCTATTGCATCGTTTGGGTAATGACGCGCTAGCGCCCTCTCCATGTAGCGATAGACAGTGGGGACGGCTTTAAATAGAGATTGACGGAAATAATAGATTCCATTACGAATCTCATCTTCAACCGTTGGCTTTAAACGACGGACTTCATCAGTTTTCCACAATACTTGAATTTGGTACTGTAATCGCTTGATGACTTCTTCTTGTGCATAAGGATTGTTATAGGCTTCTGCCTCATTTAATTCCCCCAATGTTAAGAAGATACGACGTAAATTTTCCATAACCGCGCGTCGTTTTGATTCAGTAGGGTGTGCTGTAAATACCGGGATATAGCATAGCTTGTTGATTAAGGTTTCAACTTCATCAGCCGTCAGCCCATCTTGCTTGAACTCGCCAATAGTATTGAGTACAGACCCCATCCATAAAGGGCCATCTGATTTGAGTTGGCTTTGGCGCTCATGAAACTGGTGCTCTTCTTCAGCGAGATTGACCAAACTAAAATAGAGGTTAAAAGCTCGGATGATTAGGATCAAATTTTCAGGGGTTTGTGCTTCAATAAACGCTTTAAGCTCTGTGCGTAATTGTGGATCTTCTTTATCATGGAGTCGAATATAGCCTTTTCTAAGCTTTTCAATTGCATCTAAAGTCGTTTTACCAACTTGGGTTTCAATGACTTCTCCAAGCAGAGAGCCTAATAGTTTTACACGAGATCGAAGTTGCTTATCACGATGTTCCGTAGCCATTATTTTATCCGTAGGTTTTTAAAATTTGAGTAATGGGAGGGATTATAGCATTTTTCAATACCATAACCGAATCCTGATATTTGAGTGAATTCAGTTAATCCGTTTTAGAGTTTGGGTGGGTGTTATTGTTTTGGGTATTGAAAATTCTCAAAATCACGTTTATAGAGTTCGTGGATGAGATCTCGTTCTGCTTGGCTCAGTTCCGAAGGGGTTAAGCTTCTTTTATAAGTACCTTTGCGATGATGCTCAAGTTTAAGGTCTGGGATGTCCAATTGTTGTGCCAGTTGTTCACAATCTTGCTGAATATGCTCAAATCGTCCGATATAGTTAACAAGGCATTCACCCTGTTGATCGTATATAAAACTGGTTTGATCTGCTAGCAGTGCAAAACGCTGTACACGGGTTCGGAAGGCTTTTTGATTGCTTTTTAACCGCCATTCAAGGTAGGCTTCAAAGGTTTGTTGATTAACTATGTTGGCATATTTTTTATAGGCATAAGTTTTTAAAAAATGATAGTGCGAATAGGCATGGGTATAGGGAGATCGAACAAAGGCAAAACGAAAATAGTGGTCGTAAACTTCCGCAGAAAGCTTTTTACGCACAAATTCAGCCGTATCATGCATCTCAAACCAAGCTCTTTGAGGGTTAACAGCGCCACCAATCGGCAGTGCTCTGCGAATGGCTCGCCAGGGGGTCATGGTTCTGGGGTTAGCGTAAGGGCGCAGTTTTTTTGCGATTGAGGTACCAGCTGTTTTTGGGATATGGATAAAAATAAAATTTTTTTGGTTTGAAATGAGCATCTTTAGCTTCCGAAAAAAAGAGAGTTTTTTAAGTGCGATAGCCTACCATGCTTATCGGCGGGTGTCATCTTAGATATGCTTGAAGTGATGTGGCTATAATTTAATATTCCAGCGATTGTGTGTCCATAGATATTGGCTGGGATTCTTGATAATTTCGACTTTATACAGTTTGTGAAGCCTTAAGATGTCTTGATAATGATCCTCACTGGGAAAATGATCCAGTTGCGGTAAAAAAGTTAGATGATAATCTAGGTCGATTCGTCGTGTAAAAACCGGAATGACTGCGGCGTTGGTCCGTTTTGCGAGTTTACATATCCCTGGGTTGCTTGGGGCATCTATACCAAAAAAAGGCACATTGATGCTTCCTTTCGCACGATAGCGTTGGTCGGGTGCAATCCAAATGACTTGGTTTTGTCGTAATGCTTGGAGAATGCCTCTGGTATCTTTATTTGAGATGGGGATGCTGGAATATTGGTTTGGATCAGGGGTGTTGGTAATGCTTCGACTTTGGGTAATTAAGGCTTCCATTAATGGATTATCATGCGGTCTATAAATGGGTCTAAAGTCAGTTACATAGGTGAGCATCAATCCGGTGGTTTCCATTGTGGTGAAGTGCGGAACGACTAATAAAATGCCCTGACCTTGGGCGGCTTTAAAATGTTCTAGACCGTGAAAATGAAAGTATTGAGATTCGTTGTTGTTGGCGTGTTTACGATAGCGACCCCAAAAATTGGTCGCGGTTTCGGCAAGGCTGATACCCAGTGATTCAAAATGCTGCTGAGTGAGCAAGGCTATTTCAGCAGCAGACTTTTCTGGAAAGCAATTTTCAAGGTTACGTTGGGCGATTTGTTTTCTTTTAGGCGCAAGGTAGTAGAGCAAGTGTCCTATTTTTTTTCCAATAGCCATTTTAAGTCGATAGGGCAACCACCCAAGCAGTCTTAGCAGCCCAAAACCTAACCAGATTCCCCAATATTGGGGCTTCAGAAAGCTGAGTTGAAAAGTTTGACGATTATTCAATGGGCGTGCCTTGTTGGTATAAGGCTCGATAAATACCATTAAATGCCATGAGTGATGTATGGGTTCCTTGTTCTTTGAGTGTGCCACCTTCCAGAACAACAATATTATCGGCATTTTCAATGGTGCTGAGCCGGTGGGCGATAATGATCACCGTTCGGTTTTGTCTGAGCGCATTCATAGCCTGTTGGATGGCGTATTCACTTTGGTTGTCTAATGCAGAGGTGGCTTCATCCAATATGAGAATGGGGGCATTTTTTAGAAAAGCTCTGGCAATGGCAATGCGTTGGCGTTGCCCGCCAGAGAGTAAGGCTCCATTTTCACCAATCATCGTATTGAGGCCTTGTGGCATTTTCTCAATAAATTCCCAGGCATGAGCGGCTTGAGCCGCTGCGATAATGGCTTCTTCATCAAATTCAGTATGGCCATAAGCAATGTTAGCGGCAACGGTGTCATTAAATAAAATAACATTTTGACTGACTAGGGCAATATTTTGTCTCAAACTGTGTAATTCGATGCTCTTAATGGAATGACCATCAATTAAGATGTCGCCCGCGTCGGTTTCATAAAACCGAGTAATTAAATTCGCTAGAGTCGTTTTACCACTACCAGATTGCCCAACTAGAGCAGTGGTTTTTTTGGCGGGAATGGTTAATGAAAAATCTTTTAAAGCAGGCGTTTCGGTGCCCTTATAGTAGAAAGTAACACTTTTAAATTGGATTTCACCCTTCGGGTTTTGAAGGTTTTGATGGCCTTGGTCAGGTTCATTCGGTTGATCCAGTAGGTCAAAGATGCTTTCAGCGGCAGCCATGCCTTTTTGGATGGTTTGGTTAATGCTGGTTAAACGACGGATAGGATCAAAAATCATTGCCATGGCGGTAATAAAGGCAATGAACTCACCGGGGGTAAACAAGTCTTGAGCCGACATCAGTGAAGCGACATACAGCACACCTGAAAGTGCGATAGCAGCGAGAATTTGAACCAGTGGAACATTGAGCGATGCGACTTTAACAACCGCCATAGTATGTTTTCGAAGGGTCTCAGCCGTCTTAAAAAAGCGTGCTTCTTCATACTGTTCCGCATTGTAAATTTTAATGTCTTTATGACCGTTTAAGCCTTCTTCTAATCGAGACGTAAGCTCTCCCATACTGCTTTGCATTTCTTTGCTGGAGCTTCGCATAAGCTTACTGGCGCGGCTGATAATGATGGCAACAATGGGGCCAATGAGTAGCATGAGCAGGGTGAGTTGCCAAGAGGTATAGAGAAGAAACCCAACTAAGCCGAGGATAATAAAGGTGTCGCGAATAATCACAATCCAAGCCTGGCTAAGGGTGTTTCCAACTTGAAGGACATCATAAGTGATTTTAGAGAGTAGTTTGCCCATAGTGTAATCAGTATGTGCTTGTTGTGGCAGGCGGTTCATTTTGGCAAACATTTCAGCTCGAATATCTAAAATCGCTTTATGGGCAACCCATTCACTAGTGACTTTGCTGATATATTCGGTGATTCCTTTAATAATAAATACCAGCATAATTAATAATGGAATGTGCAAAATGGCATCTGGATCTTTAGCAATTAAGCTGTCATCCACGAGCGGTTTGAGTAGTGCCGGCATCAGCGGTTCCATACTGGCGGTAATGATAAGTGTCACCAAGGTAAGCAGTACCACTTTCCAGTAGGGTTTGATGTAGCTGAGTAATCGTTTATATAAACGGAGCGTTTGTTTATCGAACACAATTTGGCCTTATTCGCGTTTTAAGAGTTTATCAACAACAATATTTGCCCAACCGGCACTGACAAATTGCTGGTTTAAAGTGGGCTTATCGTAATATTGGGTCACCCATTCTAAAAATGTAACTTCGGGATGTTGTTTTTCATAGGTCATAAAGGCATCAAAAAAATAGTCGAGTTTGCCGGTATTAGCCCAGCGAAAATGGCCATATTTCATGCTGAGTTCTGAAGCGGCTTCTTGAATTGGCTGTTTGAGGATGAAATGCTTGTAAAAGACGCTCATGATTCCGGCTCGGTCAGCACCAGACTTACAGTGAATGAGGATGGGATACTCGACCGTTTCCAGCAATTCTTTGGCTTTGATGATTTCGTCTACCTCAGGCAATCTTCGCGAGGACATAACATGGTGAACCAAGGTTAGCCCGAGTTTATCGCAAGCCGCCTTTTCAAAAAGATAAGGCCCTTTGTTTTCAGCTCGGCGCATGCTGACAATGGTTTTAATACCATATTTTCTTTGAACTTTTTTAAGGAAGCGAGCAGAAGGGTGGTTGCTGCGATAGGCGTCTGCGGATATCCGATGAAAATTTCGGTAGAGCTTGCGTAAAATTTCATGGTCAATAAACCAGGTTTCAAACCAAGCGGCTAATTTTCCGCGCAAAGAGAGTTCAGAGAGTTGTTTTAGCATATTCCCAGCCATATAAATATCAGCGCACATTTTACCTTTTTTAGCCATTATCGTGGCGTAAATGATAAAATAATGGGTTAAATGTCCAGTGTTTTGTTGTGTATTGAGCCAGCGAAAGACTTTGTTAAGCAGATGATGGAGAAGTTTATGATCGTGGTCACGGGTGGCGCGGGCTTTATCGGCTCAAATATTGTGAAAGGATTAAATGCGCAAGGCCGTAATGACATCCTTGTGGTAGATAATTTAAAAAATGGTCATAAATTTATTAATTTGGCTGATTGTGATATCGCCGATTATTTAGATAAAGAAGATTTTCAATCCAGGATATTTGCAGAAGAAGGCTTGCCAGATATCGAGTGTGTCTTCCATGAAGGAGCTTGCTCAGCCACCACTGAGTGGGATGGCAAATATATGATGGACAATAATTATGAATATTCAAAAGATTTATTGAATTATTGTTTAAATCGCAAAATCCCTTTTTTATATGCCTCATCGGCAGCGGTTTACGGTGAGGGACCAGAATTTGTTGAATCTCGTGAATATGAAAAGCCGTTAAATGTTTATGGTTATTCTAAATTCCAGTTTGATCAATATGTGCGTCGTATTTTGCCGTTGGCGGAAAGTCAGGTGGCAGGATTTCGTTACTTTAATGTCTATGGTCCTCGTGAACAACATAAAGGCGATATGGCAAGCGTGGCTTTTAAACTCCATCGTCAAATATTGGCTGGCGAAAATGTCAAGTTGTTTGGCGCTTATGATGGTTATGAAGCCGGTATGCAAAGTCGGGATTTTGTGTATATCGATGATGTGGTCAACGTCAATCTGTGGTTTATGGAAAACCCGGATCAGTCTGGTATCTTTAATTTAGGCCCAGCGGCAGCGGAACCCTTTAAGCATATTGCGGAAGCGGTGATTCGCTTTCATGGCAAAGGGGAAATTGAATATATTCCTTTTCCTGAGCATTTAAAGGGAGCCTATCAGAGTTTTACCCAAGCCGATAACCAACAGCTTAGGGCGGCTGGGTATCATCAGCCATTCCATTCAGTTGCTGAAGGAGTTGAGAAATATCTGACTTGGTTAACTGAAAATCCGCACGTTTTAGCGTTTGCAAAATAGAACTGTGCGGATTTTACTGATTAAAATGTCGTCCATGGGCGATGTTTTTCACACCTTTCCCGCCT
>PEWX01000026.1 GCA_002779995.1 Piscirickettsiaceae bacterium CG07_land_8_20_14_0_80_44_28 | reverse complement strand
CATAAAGAGAGTGTTTCATGAGTCGTTGTTTTAGCATAAATTACGGCTCTTGAGGGTTGATGCCCAGCACATTCCGCTGAATGATTGGGCGTTTTTGGTGGATGTTATCTGCCGAAATGGCCAGGATGGGCAATTGTTGTATTTTGGGTATACTCTGTCCTTTTAGGTAATTATCCAGAGTGGCAACGGCTTTTTCGCCAATCAAATAAGGCTGTTGCATAGCTGCCCCGACAATGACTTGTTGCGGAATCAGGGTTAAAAATTCGGGTTCAGCATCAAAGCAGATGAGTAGGATGTCGTCTGTTTTGTTGGCATCTGAAATGGCGTCGAGCGCGGCTTGATAGCGATTAGAGCCTTGTAACCAAATAGCTCTGAGATGAGGGTGTTGTTTGATAATCTGACGAGCATAGTCATAGGTTTCTTGGTAAGAAAAGGTTATCTGTTGTTTGAGCGCGACATTTTTAATTTGGTGTTCCGACAGTGCTCGCAAAAAACCGCTAGTTCGCGCTCGGCCATTGGCTCGCTTTTGGGGGATGGCAATAATTCCGACACCACCGTCTTGCCAATTTTTGGCTTTCATTTTCCGGGCGAGAATTTGTCCGAGTTCATAAGCACCGGTTTCATTATCTGAGCCAATATAGCTGACATACTGATCGCTATCGGCACCAATGTCAGCAATCACCACCGGGATATTGGATTGATTGGCCAGCTTTAATAAGGTCGCGGCCGCAAAGGAGGTGGTGGGCGATAGAATCAATCCGACAACCGATTGATTGATGGCTTGTATTGTGTGTTTTAGTTCGAGTTTTGCTTGATTTTCAGAGCTATATACGATCAATTCATAGCCGAGTTCTGTGGCAGATTGTTCGACGCCGCGCGCCATAATGTCCCAAAAGGGAATGCGGCTGTCTGAAACAATATAGGCTATTTTTGGGGCGGAGGCGTTTGAATTCTCAGCCGCATGAGCGGTTTGATGCGTTAGCGTCGTAAACAATAGGTAAGTTAATAACAGGGCTAGTGGGTTGAGTCGCAACATAAATTGATCCTTGCTGTATAAGTCAGTTATCAATATTGGGTTTCTAGAAGGCATGGGTCTATTTTATGTGGTGTTATTCTTTGGAGTGTTGGTAATTCTCTTTAAAAATTGATTTGCATAAACTTATGGGGAGCATTTTGCTACAAAAATGCCCAGGTCTGGCCAATTTTATTGGTTTTATAGTTCATAAAGCCAATAAAACTGGAAGCTCGAAACCACAATGGTATTGTTGAAAATGTCTGGTGAACTGCGGCTGTATAAGTCTATCAACTCTCCTTTTTCATAGACACCCCAGCTGGCGATTTCGTCTAGGTCAAGTTGCTGTGGGGTTTGACTGAAATTGGCAACCACTAACACGCGATTAGAAGGGTGTTGTGGGCTGTAGCGGCTGATGACAAATAAGTTGGGGTTTTTAACCGGAACCAGTTCTCGGTTGTTAAAGTCGGCAAATACGGGAATGTCTTTGCGAACCGCAATCATTTTTTTAATACCATTGAAAAGGGTATATTCAACGGTTCCGGTATGGTGCCGTTTTTCGGCTTTGTCCCAATCAATGTTAGGACGGTGAACCCAGCGGTTATCATCCATTTTATGGGGGTCTGATAGGTAAGCATCGTCATTAAGGGTGCCGATTTCATCACCATAATAGAGGAGTGGGATGCCGCCGAAGGATAAGATCATGCTGTGAAGTAATAGAATGATTTTGGTGGCATGATCCATGGCTTCAATGTCACCTGTTTCAATGGCATATTGTAGGCCGACTAAGGAGGCTAAAGAACCGGAAATCCGGGCATCTCCGGTTTTGGGGTTTTCGCCAAATCGAAGTCCTTTGGCATGGGAGTCATCAAAGGCGCCTGTAAAATAGTCAACCAAAAATCGTCGGTGTGAATTCGGGTCGTAACCGGCAAGTATGATGTCTTTGTCGTCAAACCCTAGGCCAATATCGTCATGGCAGCGAATATAATTAAGCCAGGTTGCACGCTCGAGTTTGTCGGGCAGGCTTTTGATGCCCTGGGTAAGTAGTTTGGCGTTTTTGGTGGCAACCGCATCCCACAGCAATGCCATAAAGGTGGCATTGTAGGCAATTTCACATTCTTTGGCGACGATGGCGTCTTCGCCAAAATATTTGGTGACTTCATTCGGGGCAACAATGGCTTCGGCAATAAACAGTACGCCGGGTGCAGTCACTTGGCAACAGTCTTTAAATAATTGCAGAATCAAATGCGCTTCGTGTTCATTCTGGCAGATGCTGCCAATTTTTTTCCATAAAAATGCAACGGCATCTAAGCGAACTATGTCGGCTCCCAAATTGGCCCAGTAAAGAATAATGTCGAGCATTTCAATAAAGACCGCAGGATTGGTATAGTTTAGATCCCATTGGTATTGGTTAAAGACGGTCATGACCCAGCGTTGCATGGTGTCGTCCCAGGTAAAGTTGCCGGGGGCTTGCTGTGGGAAAATTTCTAGCATGCTTTGTTCAAACATGTCCGGGATGTTTCGGTCTTTGAAAGTGTAATAATAGTCTTGATAGACAGGGTCACCTGCACGGGCTTTTTGTGCCCATTCATGTTCATCTGAGGTGTGGTTTAGTACCACATCTAGCGCTAACAGCATATCTCTCTGGCGCATATCGTGTGATAGGTTTTTGAGATCTCCCAAACTCCCTGCCCGTTCGTCTATGGCTCGAAAATCACTAACGGCATAGCCGCCATCACTTTTGGTTTTGGGACATTGCATAATTGGCATGACATGAACCATATTGACCCCGAGTTCTTGTAGATAGCAAAGGTGGCTTTTCATGTCATTAAGATCTTTGGCAAAACCATTGGCGTACAGTGCCATACCGACCCATTTTTGGTGAATAAACCAGTTGTAGTCTTTTTCCCGAGCGGTATCTAGGTCTTTTAGATGGTCCGGGCGCTTAATATATTTGCGAGCCATGGTTTCGACTAGGTTTAATGCCTGTTGGTTGAAGTCTGGTCGATGTCCATAGAGCTTTTCAAATAAAGAGTGAATGGCGTAAAAGTTTGCGCCTAACCGAGTATAGAAGTGGCGTAAATCTTGTGCGGATATATCGGGTTGGATTTGATCTAAAATATCATTTAGCAATGTATGTGAAACTTGCTCGTACATAGGTGACCTTATGGATTATTTGTTTTTAAAGTGCGCTGTTTGAAAGGTTTTGTAAAGCTTTGGATCAGTTGAAATAGCACCTCGAATGCCAATGATTTGACTGGCAAAGGCTTGTGCAATCTTCAACGTTTCTTCTATTGGCCAGTTGGAAATTAGACCATGGATATAGATCGCTGTAAAGGCATCTCCGGCACCTACGGTATCGATTATCTTGTTAATTTTGGGTGGGGTGTGTTCAAAAAAATGGCCGTCTTGGGTTAATACAATTGTACCTGCCTCACCGCGGGTAACAATCAATTGGGCGTTTGGAAATTGCTGTTGAAAATCGAGCATAGCGTTTTTGATGAGTGGATTGCTAAACCCGAGCTGGTGCAGTTCGTGATGGTTGAGTTTGATCCAACGAGCGCTTTCCATCCATTTCAAAAGGGATGCTTTTTGCCACCAAGGTTCGCGAAGATTGACATCCATAAATAGTTGGTATTGTCCGTTGGCAACGAGGGTTTCAAAGGATTGGCGAGAATGCGGGTGTCTGAGTGCAAGCGAACCATGATAGAAAAGGCCTTGTTGAGGGCGTTCAGGCATGGGCGAATTGTCAATAAAATCATAGGCGCTGTCGGGACAAATATCATAATGGGGTTCGCCATCTATGATTTTAATTTTGACCTGGCCAGTAGGATGTTTGGCATCGGTTTGGAGGCTTTCGGTGGTCATTCCCCATTGGCAGGCCTGGTCAATTATTTGTTTGCCAAGGACATCTTGCCCGACTTTGGTAATAAAATAAGGGGCATCGCCAAGTGCCTGTAAATGCCAAGCAATATTAAAGGGGGCGCCGCCCAAAACCTGTTCGCCAGAATCAAAACAGTCAAAAAGGGCTTCACCAAAAATAATGGGTTTAGCAGTTGACGTCATAGTGAACTCCGAGGGATTTTAGTTGGGGTCGAAAGTTTGGGAAATAGTGCCAAACACCTTGTAAGATGCCAGCAGCATAGTTGCCATTATCAGTTGGGGTTGCGTGCGCTAAGTAGAGTTGGTTGCTTGTTTGTGACTGTTGCGCAAGTTGGCAGGCTTGTTGTTGTATTTCAGGGCTGGCGTTACCAACCAAAACGGCAGGAATGGGACTGGCTAATACGGCTAGATCATTGCCGCTGTCACCGGCAAATAGGGTTTCGGTATGGGTTACGCCGAGTTGGTTTTGAAGGTGTTCAATGGCATGGCGTTTGGTGGCGTTGGCCGGCAGGATATCCAGTAGGCCGATGGCTTTTGCTTCATCAATACTCCAAATAAGATTGGCGTTGATATGGTGATGCTCTAAAATCGACTGGATTTGTCTGAACAAGTTTTCCTGGTCAGTATCGAGTGGGATGTAATAGCTGAGTTTGTGGGTGTTTTGCTTACTGGCTTCTTGTCGTTTGAGTGTCTGAATCTCAGTCAGTAACGTATGAATATCGTCCGCATCATAATCTCGCCAGGCCTGGTTCATTTCCGCTAACCATTTCGGCATTTCATGCCATTGCTGAGCTTTAAGCTGATAAAGTTTGCTCCCGACGTCAGAAATAACATAGTCTGGCTCCGGCAGTTGATAGTGTTGAATCGCTTCTTTAATCAAGTCCTTGTGTCGTCCGGTTACATAAACCAAGGAGACATCAGCGGATTTGCAAAAGGCTTTAAAGTTTTCTCTGGCGTTGGGGGGTTCTATTGCTTCCCCGTTGGGGATTAGGGTTCGATCTAGGTCTGTGCAGAGCAGTAAATGAGGTGGCATCTAGCGATTATCCTTTAGGTTGGTGGAACACATTGATCAAAAAAATCATAATGCGCCAAAGCTTCCAAAATACCTTCTTCAAATGGAGCTTTAGAAAAATAGATACGTTCGCTGTCAACCAATTGGCTGAGATCTTGGGTTCGGTTTGCGACAACGGCAGCCAAAGCATTGCCGCGCATCATATCCTCATCTGATCCCGCGCCACCAGCGACAAAGGTTTTTTCGAGAGGAATTTGCCAGCGGTCGACAACATAACGCAATGCGGTTCCTTTTGAAGCGCGAATGGGTAAGATATCCAAATACTGATCAAAAGAAAGCTGTACATTGACGGCTTGTTCTTCCCAGTGTAATTGTTGCTTAATCGTTTCTAAATCTGCTTGGTTTGTGTCGATTAAGTAGCTTAATTTAAAACGATTTTGTTCTTCTTTGGCTTGTTTGGTTATGCCTGGGTATGGGTCGAGTAAACGGCGAATTTTATGGGGTGCCCAATGGTAGTCTATATGTTTTTCCCAAGCGCTGTCGAATGTGAGTTTGGGCGCATAATGAATTTCTGTGCCGCTACTGGTAATCAAGACATCCGGTTCTGGAATGCCATGTTTTTTTAACAAAGTGAGCGCCGAGTCTAAGCGTCTGCCCGTGGCAATTATAAACAGGGTTTTTTTACGGTGTTCTTTTAAGAGGGTTAGGAGGCGATTTAATGCGTCTGAATTGCCCATTAAGTTTTGATCCAAACTGCTGACAAAAGCGCGATCATAATAGAGCGCTTGGCGTCTTGATAGGTGTGACGTTTCCAGTCGCTTATTGTCTTTGATTAATGGATGAATGAGTTCTAAATAACGCGTGGCGTGAGCTTCCCAGGCGTAATGTTTAAAAACACCTTTTAAACCATTTTGAATGTAGTTCTTTTTTAAATCAGGGTTTTCAAGTAGCTTAACTACGGCGTCTCCGATGGATGTTGGGTTTAAAGGATCGATTAAAATTCCATTTTGACAATTGCTAATGATATCCGTCGGACCGCCGTCTTCGGTGGCTACCAATGGCAAGCCAGAAGCGGCTGCTTCAATAAGGGTTAGGCCAAAAGGTTCGGTTAGTGCAGGGTTAACAAAGACCCCACCAGAGGCGGCGGCAATCCGATAAATATCAGCAACTTGGCTTCTTTGATGGTGTTTGGGAAGAGCCACTTTTCCATAAAGATCAAAGCGGTCAATCGTTACTAATAGCTGATGAAAAACTTCTTGAGCACCGTCTTCTAAATCATCTATATCCTCACGATTACCGGCGATAATGACTAGATTAGCGATATTTTGTAGGGTTGGTGATAGACCGTAAGCGGTAATCAGCGCACCAATATTTTTCCGCGCATCGGGTCGAGAGAGTGCCAAAATAATCGGTTTATTGGGCGTTTTTAGGTGTTGTGTTAGCTGTTGAAATAATTCTGAATTGAGTTCACCGCCGCTTGGTGGGTGAAATTGCTTTAAATCGGTGCCAGGGGGTAAGACCTGCATTTGTTGTGGTTGATAATAATCATACAGTTCATATTGTTCTTGAATTTCTTGATGGGTACTGGTAATTACAATTTGGGCACTGGCTAGGGTTTCTTCTTCGGCGTCAATTCGCCTTGTCATTTGGTAGGTGTTTTCAATGTCGGCTGCACTCAGCCCTTTGGCAAGTAAACGTGCTCTTTTAACGCGGCCGAGTGAATGTCCCGTATGAACCAGCGGGATAGCAAGCTGGTTAGCAAGGTGGTAGCCAACATAACCTGCATCAGCATAATGACTATGGAGTAAATCAGGATAGTCATCTTCTTGTTGAAAAAAATTGACCATATTATCAGCAAAAGTATCAAGGTGATCCCAAAGCTGTTCTTTGGGGAGGTATTGGTCAGGGCCGGCGTCTATACGAATAATATTAAGTTTGTCAGACAGTTTTTCTTTAGGTTGTGCATAATCATTTGAAATGGATGGATCCTGAATACGACGGGTAAATAAATTGATTTTTGCAACATTAGGTTGTTTGGCAAGTGCTTGTGCAAGCTCTAAAACATATAAAGTCTGTCCGCCCGTATCGGCATCACGTCCCAGTTCTAAGTCATGACCGCGTATCAACCCATGAACCGTAATTAAAGCAATATAAATATCATTTTTGTTATTTTGCATTGTTGATCAACTTATGGTTATTAACGTTGTAATAAAAATTGCCCAAATTCAGAGTGTTGATGATTGTATTATTTTTGTTGAGTTTGTGTCGTTTGATTTTACAAGAGTGGTTCTGGAAAACAAGAGCCGTTACCTTTTAATAAAAGAAATCTGAAGTAGAAAGGTTAATATAGACATCACTCTACGCCCAAAGGATTAGATGGATTCGAATAAATTCATCAACTTAGTCAATCGCAACAAAAAGAATTCAAAAAACCTTCAAAAAACCCCAAAAAAGTCTTGCAAAAAAAGCGGTTGCGGTTAGAATACGCATCTCTTTGAAACACAGCGCAACTAAAGCAGCCAAAGCGGCTAAGCAAGCGAGGGTTTAAAAGAGATTTCTTGGTAGAGATTGAAAGATAAACGCCAAGAAAAAAGCCAAAAAAAGTCTTGACTACTGAGGTGGGAAACGATTAGAATACGCGGCTTACTCAGTACCAATGCCAAGGCAAACAGGCTGAGAAAATTAACACCAAGTTCTTTAAAAATCAGGTAATTCAGAGATAATTTATGTGGAAGTTACTTAAGTAAGTAACCGCAAATGTAAAAAATCTCGACAACTATGTATATGGTCAATCATATTTATATGATACATGTACCTTGTTAATTTCGAGAGTTTAGAAAGAGCAGCAAAGCTCTCAAAAAAAGCAAAATCAAGATTAAACTGAAGAGTTTGATCCTGGCTCAGAATGAACGCTGGCGGCAGGCCTAACACATGCAAGTCGAACGGTAACAGAAGAAAAGCTTGCTTTTCTTGCTGACGAGTGGCGGACGGGTGAGTAACGCGTGGGAATCTACCCTTTAGTTGGGGACAACATATGGAAACGTATGCTAATACCGAATACGATCTACGGATTAAAGGTGGCCTCTATTTATAAGCTATCGCTAAAGGATGAGCCCGCGTTAGATTAGCTAGTTGGTAGGGTAAAGGCCTACCAAGGCGACGATCTATAGCTGGTTTGAGAGGATGATCAGCCACACTGGGACTGAGACACGGCCCAGACTCCTACGGGAGGCAGCAGTGGGGAATATTGCACAATGAGGGAAACCTTGATGCAGCCATGCCGCGTGTGTGAAGAAGGCCCGAGGGTTGTAAAGCACTTTCAATTGTGAGGAAGATTAAGTAACTAATACTTGCTTAGTTTGACGTTAACTTTAGAAGAAGCACCGGCTAACTCTGTGCCAGCAGCCGCGGTAATACAGAGGGTGCAAGCGTTATTCGGAATTACTGGGCGTAAAGCGCGCGTAGGCGGACTGTTAAGTCGGTTGTGAAAGCCCTGGGCTCAACCTAGGAACTGCATCCGATACTGGCAATCTAGAGTTTAAGAGAGGGAAGTGGAATTCCAGGTGTAGCAGTGAAATGCGTAGATATCTGGAGGAACATCAGTGGCGAAGGCGACTTCCTGGCTTAAAACTGACGCTGAGGTGCGAAAGCTTGGGTAGCGAACGGGATTAGATACCCCGGTAGTCCAAGCCGTAAACGATGTCAACTAGCTGTTGGTCTTATTAAAAAGATTAGTAGCGTAGCTAACGCGATAAGTTGACCGCCTGGGGAGTACGGTCGCAAGATTAAAACTCAAAGGAATTGACGGGGGCCCGCACAAGCGGTGGAGCATGTGGTTTAATTCGATGCAACGCGAAGAACCTTACCATCCCTTGACATCCTGCGAACTTTCTAGAGATAGATTGGTGCCTTCGGGAACGCAGAGACAGGTGCTGCATGGCTGTCGTCAGCTCGTGTCGTGAGATGTTGGGTTAAGTCCCGCAACGAGCGCAACCCTTATCATTAGTTGCTACCATTCAGTTGAGAACTCTAATGAGACTGCCGGTGATAAACCGGAGGAAGGCGGGGACGACGTCAAGTCATCATGGCCCTTATGGGATGGGCTACACACGTGCTACAATGGGGGGTACAAAGAGCAGCCAACTGGCGACAGTGCGCGAATCTCATAAAACCTCTCGTAGTCCGGATCGGAGTCTGCAACTCGACTCCGTGAAGTCGGAATCGCTAGTAATCGTGAATCAGAATGTCACGGTGAATACGTTCCCGGGCCTTGTACACACCGCCCGTCACACCATGGGAGTGGGTTGCAAAAGAAGTGGGTAGTCTAACCTTCGGGAGGGCGCTCACCACTTTGTGATTCATGACTGGGGTGAAGTCGTAACAAGGTAGCCCTAGCGGAAGCTGGGGCTGGATCACCTCCTTTAAGACAAAGACGGTTGCGAGCTTAAGCTAGCTTTCACATAAATTATTTCTGAATTACTGAAGATATGAGAACGACCTGGGTCTGTAGCTCAGTTGGTTAGAGCGCACCCCTGATAAGGGTGAGGTCGGTGGTTCAAATCCACCCAGACCCACCAATTTTGTCTATCTTGAATCTTTTTGAAGACTCATGTGCTACAAAGCACACTACGCCTTCAAAAATATCCAATCTAGAACAAAATTAAAAAATATCAGGGGGAAGAAAGACACCTGCTGATTACCCGAATGGGGCTATAGCTCAGCTGGGAGAGCGCCTGCCTTGCACGCAGGAGGTCTGCGGTTCGATCCCGCATAGCTCCACCAATATACCTATTAATACATTTTAAAGGCGAAAGTTTTTAGAATTTATTAACAGTCATATTGGCTGAAGAAACAAGAAACAAAGAAGTTCTTTAAAAACTCGGAAAAATCTCTAAGTTAAAAAATAAACTTAGAAACAATAAACTGGAGTCATTTGATGATGACGACATCCAGATTGACCTATTGCAATTTATGTAAATACAATTTATGTAAATTGATTGCAATAGATAAATCTGTTACCGGTTTATTGAGTTAGACCAGTTGTCTCCAACGACTGGTCTAACGAGGTAACAATGTATCTTAAGAGTTCAATTGGAATTAATGGAAGGTTGTAAAGGGCCCGACATTAAAACCACGATACAAACTCAAGCGAAACATGTCAGCGTAAAAAACTTTTAGTTACGTACACTCACTAGATCTTATAAACACAAGCAAGTTCAAAAAATGGTATAGCTACCAGGGCTTGTCGTGTTAACAAAAGGCATAAGGTTATTTTTGAGTTGTATAGTTAAGTGACTAAGCGTACACGGTGGATGCCTAGGCGGTAGAAGGCGACGAAGGACGTAGTAACTTGCGATAAGCCACGGGGAGTGAGTAAACACGCTTTGATCCGTGGATTTCCGAATGGGAAAACCCATCCTTATTAAGGATATCCCTATATGGGAGGCTAACCTGGAGAACTGAAACATCTAAGTACCCAGAGGAAAAGAAATCAACCGAGATTCCCCAAGTAGCGGCGAGCGAACGGGGACCAGCCCTAAAGCATTTATTAAGATAGCAGAACACTCTGGAAAGAGTGACGACACAAGGTGATAGTCCTGTATGCGAAATCTTATTAAGTGTTATTCGAGTAGGACGGAACACGTGAAATTCTGTCTGAACATGGGGGGACCACCCTCCAAGGCTAAATACTCTCTACCGACCGATAGTGAACCAGTACCGTGAGGGAAAGGCGAAAAGAACCCCAGAAGGGGAGTGAAATAGAACCTGAAACCGTGTACGTACAAGCAGTAGGAGCCCCTCATTAAAGCATCTTTGCTTTAGTGAGGAAAAGTTAAATCTTAACTTAACGCATTAAAGAAAAATAGCGAAGCAATGGCAAAACAGGTTGGACTTATATTTTGACCCGTAGCGCAATGTGCCTAAAAGCACATGAGCAACGGAAGCAAAATAAAAGTCCAAGATGTACAGCCAATGCAAGCGGAAGGTTCTTTAATGAGGGGTGACTGCGTACCTTTTGTATAATGGGTCAGCGACTTACATTATGTAGCGAGGTTAACTGAATAAGGGAGCCGAAGGGAAACCGAGTCTTAAATGGGCGACTAGTTGCATGGTGTAGACCCGAAACCGGGCGATCTATCCATGGCCAGGTTGAAGGTGCCGTAACAGGTACTGGAGGACCGAACCCACGTATGTTGAAAAATGCGGGGATGAGCTGTGGATCGGAGTGAAAGGCTAATCAAGCCCGGAGATAGCTGGTTCTCCTCGAAAACTATTTAGGTAGTGCCTCATGTATCACTGTTGGGGGTAGAGCACTGTTATGGTCTAGCGGGCCGTCAAGGCTTAGCAGCCCATTGCAAACTCCGAATACCAACAAGTGCAATCATGGGAGACAGACAGCGGGTGCTAACGTCCGTTGTCAAGAGGGAAACAACCCAGACCACCAGCTAAGGTCCCTAAACACTACTCAGTGGGAAAGGATGTGGGAAGGCTTAGACAGTCAGGAGGTTGGCTTAGAAGCAGCCACCCTTTAAAGAAAGCGTAATAGCTCACTGATCGAGTCGGCCTGCGCCGAAGATTTAACGGGGCTAAGTAGTGTACCGAAGCTGTGGATGCGTGCATTCTCTTAAAATTATTTATCAAGCTGTCGCAACTTGTTGCGACAAAGCAACCCAAACTGATCGATACTGATCCGCATGGAAGCCGCAATTAGAACTTTCAAAAAGTTATGAGAGCGACAAGTTGCGACAAAGCAACCCAAATGGATCGAGAGGTTTGGGAGGAGATGAGTTGTTTTAAGTGAATGCACGCATGGTAGAGGAGCGTCGTGTAAGCCTGCGAAGGGGCTCTGTAAGGAGTCCTGGAGGTATCACGAGTGCGAATGCTGACATGAGTAGCGATAAAGGGAGTGAAAAGCTCCCTCGCCGAAAGACCAAGGTTTCCTACGCAACGCTAATCGACGTAGGGTTAGTCGACCCCTAAGACGAGGCCGAAAGGCGTAGTCGATGGGAAGCAGGTTAATATTCCTGCACTTTTTATAACTGCGATGGAGGGACGGAGAAGGCTAAACTAGCTTGCTGATGGTTGCAAGTTTAAGGTAGTAGGCAGAGATCTTAGGCAAATCCGGGATCTTAATGCTGAGAACTGATGACGAGTCCTGAATTGGACGAAGTAGTTGATGCCATGCTTCCAAGAAAAGCTTCTAAGCTTCAGGTTATAAAGAATCGTACCCCAAACCAACACAGGTGGTCAGGATGAGAATTCCAAGGCGCTTGAGAGAACTCGGGTGAAGGAACTAGGCAAAATAACACCGTAACTTCGGGAGAAGGTGTGCCCCTGATGGTGAAGCACTTGCTGCGTAAGCTATTAGGGGTTGCAGAGACCAGGTGGCTGCAACTGTTTACTAAAAACATAGCACTGTGCAAAATCGAAAGATGACGTATACGGTGTGACGCCTGCCCGGTGCCGGAAGGTTAATTGATGGGGTTAGCTTATGCGAAGCTCTTGATCGAAGCCCCGGTAAACGGCGGCCGTAACTATAACGGTCCTAAGGTAGCGAAATTCCTTGTCGGGTAAGTTCCGACCTGCACGAATGGCGTAATGATGGCCACACTGTCTCCACCCGAGACTCAGCGAAATTGAACTCGCAGTTAAGATGCTGCGTACCCGCGGCTAGACGGAAAGACCCCGTGAACCTTTACTACAGCTTTGCACTGGACTTTGATACTATCTGTGTAGGATAGGTGGGAGGCTAAGAAGCAGTGACGCCAGTCATTGTGGAGCCAATCTTGAAATACCACCCTGATATTATTGAGGTTCTAACCTAGACCAGTGAATCCTGGTCAGGGACAGTGTATGGTGGGTAGTTTGACTGGGGCGGTCTCCTCCTAAAGAGTAACGGAGGAGCGCGAAGGTACCCTCAGCACGGTCGGACATCGTGCAATGAGCGCAAGAGTAAAAGGGTGCTTGACTGCGAGACAGACACGTCGAGCAGGTGCGAAAGCAGGTTCTAGTGATCCGGTGGTTCTGTGTGGAAGGGCCATCGCTCAACGGATAAAAGGTACTCCGGGGATAACAGGCTGATACCGCCCAAGAGTTCATATCGACGGCGGTGTTTGGCACCT
>PEWX01000006.1 GCA_002779995.1 Piscirickettsiaceae bacterium CG07_land_8_20_14_0_80_44_28 | reverse complement strand
AAACTGCTCCTGTTCCGTGATCTCAATTAAAGCAGATTTCATATTGGTCATAAAGGGGTCTTTAAGCGGCGTTAAAGCATTCGCACCGCCAAACATGCCCAACATACTGCCAAAACTGGAGTCCATAATGACTTCAACAAGACGATCATACGCTACGGTTAAATCAACTTTTTCGATCACGGGCGCAAGATGAACACTCGGCTGAGTGCTTTGCGAGACAAAGCGATCAATATTTTCTTGGGTGAAAAATTGTGCCATCATCATATCGCGTATAGCCTCTTTAAAGGCTTCAAATCGGTTAGGAATTACCCCCGAACCCACCAGGCCTGGTACTTTTTCAAACAACATATGAATGGCTAGCCAGTTGGTTAAGGCGCCAGACAAGGCAAATAATCCAATCAAGGTTAACCAATCAATATGAAGCCAATAACCTGCTAATAAAATAATGAGGCTGATTAAATTGGTAAAAAAACTTTTTCTCATACATTAGTCTCTTTTAGGGGATTCAAATAGCTACGAAAACAGCCAAAAGCCGATTATTTTAACCAGGCCTGGCCGTTTTTTGAAATCTTAGCGTTGATGATCTCGACGCCGTGAAGGCTTTGGTTTATTGGGGGTTCTTTTCGATTGAACGGCGTCTTCTCGATGATTTTCCCCTTTCACTTTATACTGTCCTCTTCCGGTGGCTTTGGTTGGACGTTTGCTTTTTGCCAAGGATTTAGCCTCCAATGAAGAAGTTTGATGACGTAAATCCGGGCTTTTTTCTTCCGGCAACCCCACCGATTTTAACAGTTGATTGACTTGCTTCCAGGTCAAGGGCTCCGACTTACCGCGTTTAAGCATTCGCGGCAGACTGAAAGCACCATAACGGGTTCGAATGAGCCGACTGACCTGAACGCCTTGTGATTCCCACATCCGACGAACTTCACGATTGCGACCTTCTTTGATGACCACACGATACCATTGGTTGATGGCGTCTTCATCCTGCTGTGGAATTTTGCCAATCGTTTCAAAACGCGCCATGCCGTCTTCTAACATCACGCCTTTTTTTAATTGTTTTAAGACGGCTTCATTCACTTCACCAAAGACTCGAACAGAATACTCGCGCTCCACCTCATAAGATGGGTGCATCATTCGATTGGCTAATTCACCATTATTGGTGAGGATTAATAATCCTGACGTGTTCATATCCAAACGGCCGATACTAACCCAACGGCTGTTGATAATCCGAGGCAAGCTCGTAAAAATGGTTTCCCGTCCTTTTTCATCTTTACGACTACATACTTGCCCCTCTGGTTTATTGTATAAAATCACTTGGGTCGGTTGCTTTTCGAGGCGGGTTTCTTTAACCAATTGGTCGCGCACTTTTATCTGATCGGTTGGTAAAGCCCTGTCTCCAAGTGTTGCTATCTTGTTATTGACTTTTACCAAACCTTCTTCGATTAACTTTTCAACGTCTCGGCGCGATCCAAAGCCGCCTCTTGCAAGAATTTTTTGTAACTTTTCACCCGTGGGTATTTTTTTGTTTGAAGGTTCGTGCTGTGTGCGCATGGGTTAAAGTCCTACCATATTCAATAAAACCCCTTGTATCGCTTGATAAGGGCCTGAAATTATTGGGCCAAGCACCCCCAAAAGAAGTAAGCCCAATAGGATAAATAACCCATAAGACTCAAGTTGATTATACCGATAGGCCAGTGCATTCGGTAACAAGGCGCTGAGAACACGGCTGCCATCTAATGGCGGAATCGGAATTAAATTTAATACCATCAGTACTAAATTAATTGCAACGCCAGCCAAACCTGAGTAGGTTAAAAAAGCCCCAACGCTCATTGAGTCGGCACCATCGACACTCACCATATAACCGAATTTGGCGATCATGGCCCAGCCAATGGCCATCAATAAATTTGAAAGCGGCCCGGCCACCGCAACCCACGCCATATCTCGCACCGGATTTTTAAAATTACGTGGCGTAATCGGCACCGCTTTTGCCCAACCAAATACAAAGCCACCCAATATCAACAGCACGATGGGCACCAAAAGGGTTCCAATGGGATCAATATGTTTCAGTGGGTTTATCGTAACGCGTCCCAGCATTTGGGCGGTTTTATCCCCGAGCTTAGAGGCGACCCAACCATGAGCGGCTTCATGAAGGGTAATGGCCATTAACACGGGTAAGGTCCAAATCGCAATCTTTTGCATTAACGTCAATTCAATCATACCGGTGCCTTTTGTGTTTAACTTTGAAATTCGCCCTGCCCTTGACGAATTAAGATGGGAACATCTTCTGTAAAATCAATAACGGTGGTCGGTTCGAATCCACAGAATCCGCCATCAACCACTGCATCCAGTGCATGACCTAAAGTTTCGTGAATCGTCCAACCATCTGTCATTGGCATTTCTTCGCCCGGCAGAATGAGTGATACTGAAATTAACGGCTTATCAAAATAGGATAACAGTGCATTTGCCACCACATTCGGGGTCACTCTTAAACCAATATACTTACGCTTTGGCGTTTGTAAACGACGCGGCACTTCCCGACTGGCGGGTAAAATAAAGGTATAGGCACCGGGTAAATGCGACTTTAAATAACGAAATTGAACATTCCCCACTTT
Source organism: Piscirickettsiaceae bacterium CG07_land_8_20_14_0_80_44_28 (assembly GCA_002779995.1). Lineage (GTDB taxonomy): Bacteria > Pseudomonadota > Gammaproteobacteria > Thiomicrospirales > Thiomicrospiraceae > Hydrogenovibrio. The sequence continues at coordinate 20,426 of PEWX01000006.1, read as the reverse complement.
CGCATAGGCAGACAAATGACTTAAATCTGCACACACCAGCGTAAAATAATGTTTTTCATCTAAACGGCGAATCGCCCGAATCCGATCTGCCCCTTCCTTATTATCTAACAAGCAGCCCAATGCATATCCCGATTCAGTGGGATATGCAATCACTCCGCCTTTTTGTAGGCGTTCGACAGCTTGCATCAATAACCGTTTTTGCGGATTATCCGGGTGAACGGATAAATATAAACATTCCTTGTGCACGTTAGCATTCCATCTATTTAAAAACGGGCAAATTATACCTGAATATCAATCGGCAACGGCGGTTTTAAATAACTGCCAGACAGGCTGACATTTAGCGGGTAAAGGAGCCAACCAACCCAAACCGCGCCAGCTCTGTTCAGGGCGATGAAAATCTGATCCGACTGAAGCGTAGAGTCCAAACCGAACGGCTCGATCCGCCAACCCAATTTGATCAGCACTGGGTCGAGGTTGGTTGACCACTTCTAAGGCTTGCCCCCCCGCTGCCATAAAGTCAGCAATCATTTGATTGAGCTTATTGGAGGTCATTTTATATTGCTGTGGGTGAGCAATGACCGCAATACCGCCGGCGGCCTTAATCCACCCCACCACCGCTTGTAAAGAAGGCCAATCCACTTCAGTATAGAGCGGCTTTCCTTTTTTTAAGTATTTATCAAAAGCTTGCTGCTGATTTTTAACCTTATTTCGATTGATTAAAACCTGAGCAAAATGATTGCGACCAATCATATCATCTTCCGTTAAAGGCATGATTTCATCCAAAACACCATAGAGTTGTAATTGTTGACATTTTTGCTCTATTTCAAATGCTCTTTGCCAACGTTTGAGTCGATTCTGTTTTAAACCCGTCTGTAATTTAGCATTGTCATTATCACAATCTAACCCGACAATATGTATGGTGTGTCCTCGCCATTGACAGGAAATTTCAGTCCCAACGATGAGCTGTAGAGTAGTTTTTTGTGCATATTCCAAAGCTTGCTCATAGCCGGCAGTGGTGTCGTGATCCGTTATCGCCAGTGTTGTAATGGCATGTTCAATGGCTAAATCAATAAGCTGCTGAGGGGATAAGGCGCCATCCGAAGCGGTCGTATGGCAGTGTAAATCAATTTTCATTTTGCTCCAATCAGAGGTGACTCAAGATAAAACGCCTTTCTTTAAGACGCAATCCCATATAAAATGGCGGTAAATTTTTTGATGAGACGCTATTCTATCCAGAGTAAATCACGATATTTTGACCTTGCAAAGCATCTCATTTTTAAAAAAGCGGTTATGTGCTTTGATACATAGTTTTTTGATAAATAATGATGCACAGGTCGGTTTACTAAATTTTACCCTAATATTGAGAAGGGATCTCATTCATTAGGCTGACAAAAGGGTTACCATGAAACTGTTATTCGATTTTTTCCCCATCCTATTATTTTTTATTGCCTTTAAAGTCTATGGTATCTATGTTGCCACCGCCGTCGCGATCGTGGCTTCTATTGCACAGGTCGCTTATGTTTATTTTAAAAATAAACGCGTTGAAAAAATGCACCTGATCACCCTAGCGCTCATCGTTATTCTCGGCGGCGCTACTTTAATCTTTCAAGACGAGGCCTTTATTAAATGGAAACCAACCGTTGTTAACTGGGGCTTTGCACTGGTTTTTTTGGGCAGTCATTTTATTGGCAAGAAACCCATTATTCGTCGTATGATGGATCAAGCGATCAGCTTGCCTAGCGACGTTTGGATCAAACTGAGTTATATGTGGGTGCTGTTTTTTATCTTTTCCGGTGCGATGAATATTTATGTAGCTTATCAATATGATACCGACACCTGGGTTAACTTCAAACTCTTCGGCTTAATGGGGCTGACATTTTTGTTTATTCTACTTCAAGGGGTTTATATCAGTCGCTACCTAAAAACTTCTGATGAGGATAAATCAACAACACACCCAACAAAAGCAATGGATGCCGCCTACGAAACCCTTGCCGATGTCGAAATGGACGCGGTTGTCGACAAACAGCAAGCGGCTTCAAAAAAAGATAAATGAGGATAAGTGTTATGTTGTACTCAATTTTTGCATATGATGTTAAAAACAGTCTGCCATTAAGAGCAACTGCTCGCCCAGAACATATTAAACGCCTACAAAGTCTCGCTGCTGAAGGGCGCTTGGTTTTGGCGGGGCCAAACCCTGCCATCGATTCCAATGAGCCGGGAGAGGCGGGTTTTAGCGGCAGTTTAATTGTCGCAGAGTTTGAGAACCTAGCCGCAGCAGAAGCCTGGGCTAATGCCGACCCCTATAAACTGGCAGGGGTTTATCGAAAAGTTGAAGTTAAACCCTTTAAAAAAGTGTTACCGGCATAAGAAACATTACTTTTAGAGGAACATCATCATGACGAATGTGGCTTACTTAATTCCCAAGCGCCAACAGAAATTGCAATTGGAAACAGCAGATCCGATTGAACTGGTTGAAACCGATTTTGCACAAGTCCCATTACTGGGTTGGACTTCTGCCGGCCAGCCGATTCAAATGGAAATGGATTATGATACGGTTTCTGTGCCTAAAAGCATGGTTCGAAAAGAAACTTTTGCCTTGCGCGTAAAAGGCTCCTCAATGATTGATGAAAACATCGAAGATGGCGATATTGTTATTATTGAACGCCGCTCAACGGCGGAAAATGGTGAATCCGTGGTGGTTCGTATCAATAATGAAGAAGTCACCATGAAAAAGTTCTACATTGAAAAAACCGGCATCCGCTTACAACCCGCCAATGCAGATATGTCACCAATTTACATTACTAACGACCAAATCGAAATACTCGGTATCGTCACCGGTATTTTGCGTCAACCTTAACGATGAAATGAATATGAACACTTCCCCTCGTTTGCCCATCGGACTTTTGATTACCGGCGGCACGCTGGATAAGGATTACAACACCTTAACGGGTCATTTAGAATTTTCACAAACCCACCTGCCGAAACTGCTCCAAAAAGCCAATATCACCTTGCCCATCCTGTCGGAAGTGTTGATGTTGAAAGACAGTTTAGAGATGACTCATGAAGACCGACAGCAGATATTGAATGCTTGCCTGGAATCCTCTTGCCAACGCTTAGTGATAACCCATGGCACCGATACCATGGCCGAAACCGCTGACTGTTTACTGAACTCCCCATTAGCGCAATCCAAAACAATTGTCTTAACAGGTGCCATGCGCCCTTTTCAACTCGGTGAATCTGATGCTTCGTTTAATGTAGGCTCTGCCCTGATGGCAGCGCAACTCGCTTCAGAAGGAATCTTTATTGCCATGAATGGTGAACTCTTTCCTGCAAACCTGACTCAAAAAAATCGTTCACAAGGTCTATTTGAGTGGCTGACTTAGTTGGCACGACTACCACTCCAACCCTTTTAGATATTGAAAAATGGCTCGATAGGCTTTCGGGGGTTTATTTTGTTCGGCTTCTTTCTGCGCATTGCGAATCCACTGACGAAGTTGTGACCGGTCAGCATGCGAATAGATTTCCATAAATTCATTCAACGCTTCATTGCCTTCAGTGACTAAACGATCCCGCCATTTTTCTAACCGATGAAAGTGCACAGTCTGTTGTTTGGCCTTTTGCTCCATCGCAAACAGCTGCTCTTTAATGTGTGCGATTAAGGCTTCATCCTTACGGAGCATTTTGCCGATAAACCCTTTTTGGCGTTTAATGGCCGGGCCATTCTTCATTTCCTGCAATAACAAAATGGCATTGAGTAATTCATCTGGTAAATTGAGTTTTTTTAACATATTGGGTGAAAAATCGGCCAAGGTTTCACCCATTTCAGTCACCGCCAGTGCCGCTTTTTTAATGTCGGTACGACTTTCAAACGCTTCTTGCTCCCAATCGGGAATTTCTCGCTTGGCCTTGGTTCTATTTACATTGCGGGGTCTGACCATATTCTATCCAATGCGTTAGTCATGCTAAATTAAAGGAGCCCTGAATATTTCTAAAGAGAAAAACCAAGGGGTTTCTTGAGGCGGGCATTAAAAGACCTTTGCATTGGTTTTAGGATGATGCTTCGCGCATCATTGCCAACCATTCTGCTTCGGTTAATACCCTCACGCCTAGGGCATTGGCTTTTGCCAACTTGGAGCCTGCTTGTTCACCGGCAATAACAAAATCGGTTTTACTCGATACACTGCCAGTCATTTTAGCCCCTTCTGCTTCCAATCTGTGTTTCGCTTCCGTTCGTGTCATCGATGCCAAGGTTCCGGTTAGCACCACAACTTTATGACTAAATGGACCCTTAGCGTTTTGAACAAGGGGTTGCGGTTTTGGCCAATCAATGCCGGCAGACAATAAGCCGTCAATCACCGTTTGATTATGAGGCTCTTGAAAAAAATGCGCCACATGCTGTGCAACCACATTGCCCACGTCATTGACTTCAATCAATTCCGCTTCACTAGCCGCTCGAATCGCCGCAAATGTTTGGAAATGTTGCGCCAAGTTCTTCGCTGTCACTTCACCCACTTCGGGGATACCCAAGCTATAAACAAACCGCGCCAAGGTTGTATTACGTGAGGCTTGAATAGCATCCACGACTTTTTGCGCTGATTTTTGTCCCATCCTTTCGATATTGGCCAATTGCTCAACGGTGAGATCAAATAAATCATCCGGATGCTGTACCCAGTCAAGCTCCACCAATTGATCAATCAGCTTTTCACCCAAGCCTTGAATATCCATCGCTTTGCGCGAAACAAAATGCTGTAACGCGCGTTTTCGTTGAGCCGGACAAACTAATCCACCGGTACAACGATAAACTGCCTTATCAAGCTCTTTAATGACTTCTGAACCACATTCAGGACAATGACTGGGCATCTCAAAAAGTCGTGTATCGGTTGGCCTTTGCGCCAAAACCGGCCCCACCACTTCGGGAATCACATCTCCGGCACGACGAACAATCACTTGATCGCCAATGCGCACATCTTTACGACGAATCTCATCTAAATTGTGCAAAGTGGCGTTCGATACCATAACGCCCCCAACCGCAACGGGCTTCAAGCGGGCAACAGGGGTAATCGCTCCGGTGCGCCCGACTTGAACTTCAATATCAATCAACTGCGTCCAAACTTCTTCAGCAGGGAATTTTCGGGCAATCGCCCACCTTGGCGCTCGGGCAGTAAAGCCCAATTGTTTTTGTAAGCGAATGCTGTTCAGCTTATAAACAATCCCATCAATTTCATAAGGCAATTCACTCCGCAAATCCGCCATTTTTTGATAGTAATCGAACAATCCATCCATTGCGGTTACCAACTTGGCATAAGGGTTGGCCGGCAATCCCCATCGAACAAATTGCTGGATCACGTCATGATAAGTTTCCGGCATTGGCCAATCGATACTGAGTTCGCCCCAGCCGTAAAGATAAAAGCTTAATGATCTTTGTGCCGCTATCTTGGCATCCAATTGTCGTAACGTCCCGGCGGCGGCATTGCGAGGGTTGGCAAAGGGTTTTGCACCCAGTTTACTTTGCTGTGCATTCAGTTTCTCAAAGGCCTGTTTCGTCATAAAAACTTCGCCACGGACTTCGACAATATTCGGCCAATCGTCACCAAAGAGTTTTAACGGAATGCAATATATGGGGCGAATATTATGGGTCACATCTTCACCCACTTGTCCATCCCCCCTTGTGGTGGCTTGAATCAGTTCGCCCTGTTCATACCGTAAATTAACGGCTAAGCCATCCATTTTTGGCTCGGCTGAAAAGGTTAAGACATCCTTTTGATTGGCGAGTGAGGGGATTTTTTCAACAATTCTTTGCACAAAGTTCACTAAGGCGTCATCGTTAAAGGCATTGTCTAATGAAAACATCGGCACAGCATGCCGAACCGTTTTGAATTCAGTTAAAGGCTGATCCCCCACCCGCTGCGAAGGGGATCGGCTAAGAAGCCAATCGGGATATTGAGATTCAATATCGAGCAGTTGTCGATAAAGCAAATCATATTGCGCATCACTGATGGTCGGTGCATCTAACACATAATATTGATAGCTATACTGATTCAATTGATCGACAAGGGTTTGGTATTGTTGGCGAGATAGCTTTGATGTCATAGCATACAATTAAGAGACGTTATCATACTCTGCGGCCGCATCACACATCGCTTGCAAATCTGACTCTTTGATTAAGTGTCGTTCCACATCATATAAACGCCCGTTCAATCTTTGAGAAATTTTCCGCGCCATTAAGATCATTTCGTTCATAACACTGCTGGCTGGCACGCTGGTGGGTAAGGTTACGATTAAAACCAACCCGGCTATCTTATATTCACTATTAATGGGTTCTTCTAATGGGAAGGTGCCGGGTTCTAGGATATTAGCAACCCGAATAAGTTCATTTTCCATCGTATCATTTTTAATAAAAATACCCGATTTAGCGGGTAATAACCCAACCCCTTGCAATGTTTGATTCACCTTCGGCCATAAAAAGTCATCTGACCCCATAATAATTAACGCAAAGATTTTTTCTTCTGCAGGTGATGTTACTTTCTCTTGAGTCTTCGGGGACCTTTCTGTGATGGTTTCACGGTCAAACGCCTTCGGCAATTCAGGTTCAATCTCATCATCTGATTTAATCAAAATTTCTTCAGGCTTTCTACGTTCCTGTTCCACGGAAGACAACGGATGATCTGACTGACGATCTGCCGTCTTTTTTATATCAAACTCTTGACCAAAAAATAGCCCCAATTGTGCATCGGGTACCGATTCATCTTCTGCTATTTCATCCACATTTAATCTGTGTCGTGTTTTTTCCGATAAGGGTAAATGGGGTTCTCCCAAATCATTCAAACCTTGAGATTGTTTTGTTTCAACGGCAACATTGTCAGTTTTTCCAGATGGGCGGCTAGGATTTTTTTTGGATTTAGCTTTATTTAAAAGATACAACCCAGCGATGACAAGTATTGCAAAAATCAATAAAACTTGTTGCAATTCATTCATCTGGCATCATCCTTAAAGTTGTTGTTTGGGTTTGTCATTATGATCATATTGATGGCTTGTTCGGGTGTGGTTTCATATCCATGAATGGCGTACAATTAAGACCGCCTTTAAAATGAAAATTTTACTTTAAATCGACCCTAATGAAAAGCGACCTTGCCAATTTATACACGTTGTTTTTTTCAACGACAGCTAATTGTCAAACTTAAACAGAGCGATTCCATCCATGTCAACGCTAAAGTCTCAGCAAAACTGTTTGAAAGTACTCGGCATCGATGTCGGTACGTCCGGTATTCGAGCGGCTATTGTTGAATTCAACCAAAAGAAACCCTGTTTAAAGTACAGCGTCCAAGTCGATTTACCCCTCCCACAACGTAATGGGTTGTGCAGCCAACAATCGCCCTTGCTGTGGACAGATGCGCTAAAGACACTGTTTCACAAACTCACTCAACACCCTGAAATCCACCAAATTGACCAGTGCATTGTCGATGCCACCTCCTCAACCGTACTGCTGTGCGATGCGAATGGCACCCCCATAACTGATGCCATTATGTATGATGACCAAAGAGCGATTATTGAATCGGAACGAGTTCAACAAGTCGCGCCCAAAAACACCGGTGCCCATGGGGCATCCAGCACATTAAGCAAGGTCATGTGGCTAGAATCCAGACTAGAAGACGCTAATCCAACCCATAGCCCCGCCCATATCTGCCATCAAGTTGATTTTATAAACCATTTTTTAACCGGGAAAATTGGCATAACGGATGAAAATAACGCCCTAAAATTAGGTTACGACAGCCAGAATCAACTTTGGCCTCAATGGGTTCAGACACTGATTAAAACGCCTTTACCAAAAGTCGTTGCGCCGGGAACCGAAATCGGCCAAATTCTACCAGGCCTGGCTAAAATTTACGGTTTTAACCCCAACTTAAAGGTATTAAGTGGGACGACTGATAGTATTGCAGCCTTTCTGGCTGCGGGTGCGACCCATGTTGGAGAGGCCGTGGTTTCATTAGGATCGACCTTGGCAATCAAAGTGCTTTCCGATCACGCTATTTTTGCCGGTGAATATGGTATTTACAGTCATAAGTTGAAGTCAAAATGGTTAGTGGGCGGGGCATCAAACAGCGGTGGTGCCGTTTTATTAAACTACTTTACCGTACCGCAACTTGAGACTTTATTGCCCCAAATGGACATATCCCATTCAACCAGATTGAATTATTACCCACTGACAAAACCAGGGGAGCGATTTCCAATTGCCAATGCCAATCTTCAGCCCCGACTCTCGCCACGCCCTAAAAATGACGTTATTTTTTGCCAAGCCATTATAGAAGGTTTGGTAAAAATCGAAGCCCTATGTTTTGAACGGCTGTCAGAATTAGGCGCCCCATCCATTCAACAAATTTATACTTGTGGCGGCGGTGTTAAAAACCCTGTTTGGATGCAATTACGTCAAATTCACTTAAATGCACCGGTCACCCTTGCCAAACAACCTGATGCCGCGTTTGGCGTCGCACAATTGGCGGTACTTTAAGGGTTATTCGCCACGCGTAACCTTATGAACCAGATCTAAATCCATGTAACGGTGACCATAGGCATTACCAGACAATACGGTAAATGCGCAATCCGGCTCACCTAAGTGATCCAAAACCAGTGCCGCACGCGAAAAGTCATCGCCTTTGGTGTATTCATTCACTGTGATAATGGTGCGAACATTCGCACCCGTTGAAGATAAAATGCCATTGGCAGAGTCTTCAAAGGCAATCGTTTCTTGTGGCGATAACTGCATTTCTTGTAAGGTCCAATGATATATATCCGCAGCCGGCTTTTTGGCAGGCACAATATCCCCCGCCGCAATCACCTCAAACCAGGACTCACTGCCTTCGCCCAAAGTGTGGGTTAATAAGGCGGTGACATTTTCAGGGGTGGTTGTGGTGACGATAGCAAGGCGCAACCCGGCATCACGGGCTTCATGGATCAGTCGTTCCACACCCTGACGCAACGGGATCTTACCCTCACTGAGTAATTGAGTATAAAAAGCGGTTTTGGAAGCATGCAATTCCTTTACAAATGCGTCCATATCCTCCGGTTTTTTAAAGGCGGTATTAAACTGATCACAATAAAGCTTAATACGCTCTTTACCCCCGGTCACTGCTAATAAATCACCATAAAGGGCTTCATCCCAATACCAATCTAAACCGGCTGCTTTAAAAGCCATATTAAAGGCAACCCTATGCCCATCACGTTCGGTGTCTGATAAGGTGCCATCAACATCAAATAAAAGCGCTTGTAATTTAGCCATCAGATTTTTCTCTCTGTCAAAATGGATTTAGGCTATTAAAACGAATTACGGATAAAAAGCAAGCCAAGCAACCAAAAACTTATAAAAAAAATTAGGTTGTCAGACTTTTTAAAACTTGGTATAAAACGCAGTTAATTTCAAACAAGTCCCTGCACGGGGCTTGATGAAAGTTTGCTTAAATGCTTAAGGCATTATAATAATGGCAACAGAGCTAAAGCCTGTATAGAATAGGGCTTATAAAGTCCCTTACACAGGGTGCAGTCACGAATAAAAATGGTTAAAATTTTTCATAATTTTCTGCATTTGTCTTTCGTGTTCCACTCAGGTGAGTGGTCTTTTATAACAAAAACTAAAGAAGGTTACTTATGGAAGATTCCAACGATTTTATTGAAAATTATCCAAAATACCAAATGAAACCCGGCGAAGAATATATGAGCCGTGAAATGCTTGAACACTTTAAAAATAAATTATTGGCTTGGAAAAAGCAGCTGTATTGGGAAGCGGAAAATACGGTAAAACATTTGCGTTCCGACTCTTCCACCCCTGCCGATCCAAACGACAGAGCCTCTCAAGAAGAAGAATTCGCGTTAGAATTACGCACACGAGATCGTGAACGCAAGCTAATTTCTAAAATTGACCAATCGCTTAGAGAAATTGAATCCGGTGATTATGGTTATTGCAAAATCAGCGGTGACGAAATTGGTCTGGCACGAATGGAAGCGCGTCCAACCGCTACCCTAACGGTCGAAATGAAAACCAAGCAAGAAATTCGTGAAAAGCAAGGGATTGCTTAAACTGTCACGTTTTGATTTTGTTGCTAGTTAACCTTCTCTTTGTTTTGCGCTTATATCCTTAAGCGCTTTCGCTTTATTTTAGATTCCATTCAGACAGCTGCGTTGTCAAAAACAGAGTCTAAACAAACAAAAGGTAACGGTTTTTTTTGTGAACTTATCCAAATTAATTGATGGTTTAACGTTACCCGAAACTTACCCACACCCGGTTGAAGTCATCACCACTATTGAAACACACATCTCTGTTATCTTTTTAACGGGCAGCTATGCCTACAAACTCAAAAAGCCTGTTAACTTCGGCTTTTTAGACTTTAGTACCCTCGCACTACGCAAACGCTATTGCGAACTTGAAATCACTTTAAATCAAAGAACTGCCCCAAACTTGTACCTTAAAACCCTGCCGCTCTATTATGATGGCGCCAGTTTCAGTTTCAAACCGATTGGTGAACTCGTCGATTACCTGAATCAAATGGTGCAATTTAATCCAAACGCGGTGCTCGGGCGCATCTTATCAAACGAAACGCTGCCTCAGTCACAAATACATCAGCTTGCCAGCGATATTGCACATTTCCATCTAAACGCACAAACAATCCAAGAAAACGAGGATAAAACCTTGCCCTGGGGGCACCCTGATAACCTATTACATCCCATGCTCGATAATTTCCCAACCCTCCTCAAAACCTTTGGCCATCCTGATGATCAATATCGGCTCAATCAGCTTGCCCAATGGACTCGGTTTACCCAAAAGTCGTTGTTTCGTTTTTTAGAGGATCGCCGTCGAAATGGGTTTGTCCGTGCTTGCCATGGTGATATGCATCTAGATAATATTGCTTTGTTGGACGGCGTTGCTACGCTATTCGATGGGATTGAATTTAATGAACAGTTTCGTTGGATTGATGTGATCAACGATCTGGCTTTTTTATTGGTAGATTTAGAGAACCGACAACAATTTTTACTAAAACGTCAATTATTAAATCAATACCTCAAGGTAACAGGTGACTATGAAGGATTGGCTTGCTTAGTTTTTTACCAAGTCTACCGAGCAATGGTGCGGGCTAAGATCAGTGCATTACGCGCGCATCAACTAGAAGATCACCCTGAACAAGCCACGCAAACCCTTGCCATAGCGCGTCACTATATTAATCAAGCAGAAGAGACCGCCTATCATGTTGAGACACCCAAGCTCATTTTAATGCAAGGCGTGGCAGGTTCGGGTAAAAGCACCTATGCGCAACAATTATTGCAATATCAAAATGCCATCATTCTCAGTTCAGATATCGAAAGAAAGCGGCTTTATGGTATAGCCCCCCTAGATCGCCTTAACGAAGTCGAAAAGCGTCAACTCTATTCCCCTGAAATGAGTCGTAGAACCTATCAAAGGCTATTAGCGTTATCCGAAACCCTACTGTCGTTAGGCTATAGCGTGATTGTCGATGCCACCTTTCTGAAAGAAGCACATCGCAAGCCTTTTCAAGACATTGCAAACAAACACAACTATGGGTTTAAGATTTTTTGCATTGACGCGACACTGAATTTAGCTCAGATTAAACATAACCTTCAATTACGCCAGCAAAGTAACCAGGACCCATCTGATGCCACTATAGAAGTGATGGAAAGTCAGTGTCAACAATTTGAACCCCCCAGCCCGGCCAATTGCGTTTTAACCGTTAGCCCCATGCAACGCATCGATGAAAATCAAATCAAGATTTGGCTTGAAATGCCGTTATGTTAATTATTACCTCAACGAGCTTAAAACTTGCCTATGAACTTACGCGCTTCACAACTGCTGATTACTCTGCTATCGCTGACATTTTTTACGGCTGCTCAGGCAAACGAGCCAAAGCCAATTGATCAAGTCACCGTGGTTGGCATCAACCCACTTAAACAGAGCCTGAACAGCGTTCGCCGTCATTTATGGAATATTGGTGGGTTTAAACAAGCTACTTTTTCAGTAAGAAAGCGCAATGTGGATAAATTTTTTGCCGTTAATCGACTGTTAGAAATTTATTATTTAGAATTTTATTATGACAATGCAGGCAGAATCACGACGATTTACCAGCTATATCGACCCACTTCACACCGTTTTAGTGAATCCGTTATTCCAACAAATACAAGGGATCTTGCTCAAAAAATGATGCAACAAATTGGTGAACCCACTCGTATTGAAGTAAAAGGCAGTTCTGGCAGTCCAAATTATGCTGCTTATATTTGGCAAGATGATAAAATAACGGTCAAAATTGATCGAGAAGATAACGATGCATTTGGCAATATTTTTGTGCAATACACCGTTAATCAACGCGACCCTTATTTGGTAACCCTCCAATAAAGAACACTCACAATAGGTTTAGTTGATACCGTATGCAAATCTCAAATAGCGCAGCCATAAATGGTTATAAAGGAATGCAAGAAGGGTTTAATCGCCTAGACACTGCCAGTCGGCAATTGGCCGATCCCAATCAACCTGATAAAGTCACCCCCCTTTTAGAACTCCCCAAACAAACCTTACAGGTTGAAGCCTCTGCAAAAGCCATTAAAGCCCATGATGAGATGATTGGCTCATTAATTGACATTATGGTCTAAAAACGATATTTGTCCTGAAGCCTTTACAGGAGAGTCTTCAGTCAAAGACACCGGCATGATGCACAAATTTTTGAATATCAGGCCAAGCGGCCTCCAGATGTTGAAACCCATGATCTCCGCCTTCAAACACCCGCACTTTTGCCATTTTTTCGAAGGCGACTTTAGCTTGCTGATAAGGAATCACCTCATCACCTTTATCCAATAAAATCAAATAGTCTATTGCATCACTGGGATGACAAGCATAGCCCTTAAGTGCCTTTAAATAACGTTGCGTTAAATGGAACACCTCTGCCGTTGCAGGATTGGCATGCGTCCCTAAATAAGGCGCTAAGGTTTCTGTCGGATTTAATGCGGGATTAATCATCAATAGTGGCACTTGATATTTTTGAGCAAAATATTGTCCCCAAAAGCCGCCCATTGAAGAGCCCATAATACACCAAGGAGAAGCCGACTTTTTATCCAAGCCGGCGGCCTTAATCTCCGACTCAATGGCCATTGCCGTCTTCTGAGGTTCTGCAATGGGATAAGTTGGGGTTAAAACCTCAATCCCTAAAGGGGCAAATTTCGCTTTCATCCACTGACCTTTAAAACTCTTTCCGGAGCTTAAAAATCCATGCAAATAGAGAATCATGGTAAAATTCACCCTATGTTAAATACCGAAAAACAGCCCCTTATTACCGAAAGACCCACCTGCCAAAAGGTTTACCAAGCTGCGCTTTCACTGGGACTCACCCCCTTGCAGGCAAACTTAGTTGCCGGTCGCATTGATGCAGATGCGTTAGATCATGGTAACATGGCCGATGAAATACAAAAAATAGTCTTCCCAAAATTACAGTACATACAACCCCCGACCACGCTCAAAAATGCCTCTCATGCTGCAAAACTGATTGCCGATGCCATCCAATCCGACGGCAAAATCGTGTTAGCGACTGATTACGATACGGATGGGGTGACCTCAGCGTGGGTTGCCACCCAAGCGTTAGTAAAATATTTTGGCGTTGCCCCGGAACGGATAGAACACCTCATTGGTGAACGCAAAGAAGGTTATGGTATTACCGATGAAATGGTGCAACGGATTTTAAGCCTGACCGATCCGGTTGATTTGGTGATTTCGGCTGACCAAGGTTCCAGCGACGAGCCTAGAATTGCGCAACTGGCGGCACAAGGTATCAAAGTCTGCGTCACCGATCACCACCAGATGGCCATTGAAGGGCCGCCCAAAAGTGCTGTTTGCACGGTTAACCCGCAACAACAAGGCTGTGACTATGATAAAACGGTGGCGGGTTGTTTTGTTATTTTCTTAGTGATGAGCCAAACCCGCGCGGAACTGATTCAGAGACAGGCGATTCCGGCTGATACACCTTCCTTAAAAGAATTGGCGCAGAACATTGCACTGGGAACGGTTGCGGATAGTGTGAGTTTAAAAAGCGTCAACAACCGCGCCATCGTTCAAGCAGGCCTGGCGATTATTAACCAACTTAAACACCCTTGCTGGCAGGCCATGAAGCAACTTAACAATAATCAACACCAACCGTTCACGGCTGACTACCTTGCTTTTCAAGTCGCAACCCGTATCAATGCTGCCAGCCGGGTCAGCGATGTCACCTCTGCCTTCCACTTTTTAAACGCCGGTGATCTTTACGAAGCACAACACCATTTAAACCAATTAGAAGAAGACAATTTAAATCGACGTCAGCAACAGGAAGATATGTTGCAACAGGCTCAAGCCTATGCAGAGACGATTTTTCATGATCAGAAATATACGCTTTGTATCAAAATGACCGGCAATGCCGGCATTCAAGGGATTATCGCCTCTCGCATTGGTGAATACTATGGTCGCCCCACCATCGCCATGACAGAACTTGAAGGGGGGCTATTAGCAGGCAGTGCTCGCGGCATTATTAACAATATCGACTTAAGAAGTGCCTTTCAATGGATGTCAGAACAAGATAGTGAATTGTTCCGTTCAATGGGCGGGCATAAAGGCGCTGCCGGCTGTATGATTCCCCTTGAGAAGTTTGAATATTTTTCCGAGTTATTTGAAAAAGCCATTGCCATCCAGTTACAAGGCCAGGTTCCCGTTCCACAAATTGAAACCGATGGTCAATTATCCGGCAGAGACTTAACCCCCGAACTCATCCAAGATTTAAACGTGTTAGAACCTTATGGCAGAGAATGGCCTAAACCCATCTTTTATGGTCACTTTAAAGTGTTGGAGATGCGCTTAGTCGGTCAAACCCAAACGCACCTATCGTTAAAACTCTTAAGCGAAGATCGCCGTCGGCTTTCAGCCATTCAATTTAATGCGCGACCCGATGCCCAAACCGACTTAACCATTAAACCCCATGATACCGTTATTGCGGTTTATGAACCCAGTCTCAATAACTTTCATGGCAGAATTTCGGTTCAGCTCAAAATCAGCCACTTGATTCCAAAACCCCATTAAAAATCACCAGGCCTGGGCATTTTAGCCACCTCAAACCGACGGTTAACGCACCGTCAAAAGTTCATCCCAACAAGTGGTATAACGGGGTGACATTAAATCACGCTTCATGCGCCAACCTTGCTGATCCGGAATGCCTGCCGCAGCCAAAAACAGCGTATTTTTCCCGGAAGTTGTATTCAGCTCATCCATCAAGGCCATTAACTTGGCTTGCTTTGGATTGCCGGAATAGACGGGGTTCGGCGCAAAAAGATCTGCTTGCAAAGCGCCCTTAGGCGTAATTTCTGATAACGCCACCCCCGCTTTTTGATAGGGCAATCCATCCACCCAAATTTGCTTTAACGCCCGTTTGACCAACTTACTTAACAAACTACTGTTATCGGACGGATAGATCAACCCTAAAGTCTGTTGATTACGATAAACCGGCTGCTTGGCATCAAACGGATTGGTGGTCACCCAAACCGTAACAAAGTTGCACACTGAGTGTTGTTGACGTAATTTTTCTGCGGCACGACAAACATAATTCACCACTGCCGCTTCCATCTCATTATAAGCTTGAACCGCAACCCCAAAAGAGCGTGACGAAATAATCTGCTGTTTATTGGCGCGCACCGTTTCCAATGCCAAACAAGACTCACCCTTTAGCTCTCTCAAGATACGTTCCACCCCCACACCATAACGCTTGCGAATGCGTTTAGCGTTGGCGATTTTTAAATCATAAACGCTCTGAATATTATCCTGCTTTAACTGTTGTTCCAAACGCCGACCAATCCCCCAGATTTTACCGACCTCAATCCGAGCGAAAAGCGCATCCAGGCTGGCAGAACTCAATTGCGTCAAATCAAAAACATCCTGATGCGCCGCTACCTGCTGTTTTTTCGCTAAATGATTCGCCAATTTCGCTAAGGTTTTGGTGGATGCAATCCCCACCGCCACAGGAATGCCGATGCCCTGCTGCACCGCTTGCTTGATTTGCAAACCATATTGCGTTAAATCAAGATGAGACATGCCCGTTAAATCCAAAAAACTTTCATCAATAGAGTAAATTTCCTGGCGCGATGCAAAACCGCCGACAATGCGATGCATACGACTCGACATATCGGCATACAATTCATAATTAGAGCTAAACACTGCGGCTTGATAACGATCCAATAAGGGTTTGATTTTAAAATAGGGCTGAAACATCATATTGGTTGGCCGCGCAGCACCATACCCACCCGCCCCCAAACAACCACGCTGACGCATCCATTGTTCACCCAATGACTTAGCCACCGCATTGGCCGCGACAATGCAGCCATCATTATTCGATAATACCACCACCGGGCGTTTCGCTAATTTAGGCTGAAAAGCAATCTCACAGGAAGCATAAAACGAATTGCCATCAACCAATGCAAAAAGATGGGCGCCATGCGACATCTAAACCTCACTTGAAATCTGTTACAATAATTTATTATCATACCATTTAATTGTGAGATCCAACATGACTCAAAACCAACAATCTCCATCCAAAGCCCACGGCGGTGCCCGTAAGGGGGCAGGCCGAAAAAAAGGCAGCGGCATTTATGGTGAAGCAACCCAAGTGATTCGCGTGCCCATTTCCAAAATAACGACCCTTAAAAACTGGCTTGCGCAAGCCAACGCAAACATCGAGGAGATCGAATTTAACCCCCCTCACAAACACCCGATCGCCCTTTACCGACCAGATACGACCCCCCAAACTGCCCATCCCCCAATTCCACTCTATGGCCACAAAGTGGTCGCCGGTTTTCCCAGTCCGGCGGATGATTACATCGAAGCGCGTTTAAATTTAAATGATCGATTGATTCGTCACCCGGAAACCACCTTTATTCTGCGGGTGGAAGGCGACTCTATGAAAAACGCAGGGATTTTAGACGGCGATCTATTGCTGGTTGATAAGAGCATTAAACCCGTGAGTGGCAAAATTGTGATTGCGGCAATTGATGGTGAACTGACGGTTAAACGACTTTCCATCACGCCGACCGCAAACTGGTTGCTGCCCGAAAATGATGATTATCCCGCCATTGAAATTAAAGAAGAAACTGAAATCACCATCTGGGGCGTTGTCACCTCAACCATTCGCGAGTTTTAATATGAGACCTTTGCACGAGATGGCTACACGAATAAAAAGGGTTAAACTTCCCCACAGTTTTCTTTCACGTCCCACGCAGACAAAGATCTCGATATAAAGCTGATTCACTTCATTCATTTGTCAGCTCTGCGATTGCAGCAGATATAATCAGATAAGCATCCGCAGCAGTCGATCAGAGGGGTTAAGCTTAATTGTGGTTATATCTGATCTGTCAGCACCAGTTGTTCAAACTTTTCTATTAGTGTTTCTTTGTCTTCAACGCGTTCCGGGTCGGTGATAATACAATCGACCGGGCAGACGCTTAAACAGGTTGGGGTATCATAATAGCCCACACATTCGGTACACAAATCTGGATTGATTTCATAGATTTTCTCACCATAATAAATGGCGTTATTAGGGCACTCAGGCTCGCACATATCACAATTGGTGCAGCCTGCAATGATTTTAAGTGCCATGTGAATTCACCCTGGCTCACCGGCTTCAGCCATTGCTTTATTTTTGGCCGCCGCATCGCGTTTTAAATCCCCGCCCCAGGCTTCATTGCGCATCACCAAACCGAATTTGAGCACGTCAAAACTTAGGTCTTTAAACGGGTTAGGAATGCGCACGATCCAGCCAGATCCTAAAGCACAGTCCACGGGTTTGTCATGGTGATCTTGCATCGCTGCCAAGGTGAGAGTGACATTGCCAGAGGGGGTCATAATTTCGAGTAAATCGCCAATACAGAATTTGTTTTTAACATCAATTTCCAGCAGACTTTGCCCTTCCCGCTCAACCACATCAATCACTTCGCCAACAAATCGTTGTTGATCAGATTTGGAAACGCCATAATCATAATTTTGATATTCGGTATGGACATGGCGACGCAGGAATCCTTCAGTATACCCTCGGCTCGCCAGACTTTCTAACTCGCCCAATAAACTTCTATCAAAGGGTTTACCCGCTGCGGCATCATCAATCGCTTTACGATACACTTGCGCGGTGCGCGCCACGTAATAATGAGATTTGGTGCGGCCTTCGATTTTTAAAGAATCCACGCCCATCGCCACCAACTCGGGAACCAATTCAACGGCACGCAAATCTTTGGAATTCATAATATAGGTGCCGTGCTCATCCTCATAAGCAGGCATATATTCGCCGGGACGCCCTTCTTCTTCCAATAGCATCATTTTATCGGTTGGCTTGCCCGCTCCGATGGTCACATCGGGCTGTTCGTCTTGCTCTACTTCGGACGAGGTCAAATCGGTGATATTGGAGACTTTCGCGACGGGAATGCCGACAATATCACCACTGTCGTCTTCTTTGCCTTCATAGGTGTTGTAATTCCAACGACAGGCATTGGTACAGGTGCCTTGGTTGGCATCGCGTTTATTGATATAGCCCGATAGTAAACAACGGCCCGAATAGGCAATGCACAAGGCACCGTGAACAAAGACTTCCAATTCCATATCAGGAACCGCTTCACCAATTTCACGAATTTCTTGCAGCGAGAGCTCACGAGACAAAACCACGCGACGAACGCCTTGATCATACCAAAACTTCACCGTTGCCCAGTTCACCGCGTTGGATTGCACCGACAAATGAATTTCTTGTTCGGGATATTCAGCACGCACCATTGAAATCAATCCAGGATCGGACATGATCAACGCATCCGGCTTCATGGCGATAATGGGGGCAATGTCGCGCATATAGGTTTTGATTTTGGCATTATGCGCTGCGATATTGCTGACGACATAGAATTTCTTGCCTAAGGAATGCGCTAATTCAATGCCTTTGCGAAGATTGTCTTCATCAAATTCATTATTGCGCACTCGCAAGCTGTAACGTGGCTGCCCGGCATAGACGGCATCCGCGCCGTAAGCAAAGGCATATTCCATATTTTTAAAGGTGCCCGCAGGCGAGAGGAGTTCTGGTGAAAAGTGGTCTGCTTTCAAGGCAAAGGTCTCTTTGTTAAATATCCGAGTAATTTGGTTGGTATTTTACTTTATTTCGGGTGTCATTGCATGTAACGGATAGCGATAACTCAAAAAACACCCCTGCTCCGCTTATTCACAATTTTAGAATTCGCTTTTAAAGGCTTCCCTAAGCGCTTGATGCCAAATTATTTTTTTGGCTTCAAGGTTCATTCTCGCATTGGCCGGACTGGTTGAGGGTAAGGTTTTAATGTTCAACGGATCGGGTAGCGACTGCTTGGGTAAAACGGTTTGTTTAAAGAATTTTTCTGCGGCTTTGCCATTCAACAAAACCGTCTTCAAACTGGGATATTGTTGAAATAGCGCGGTAAAAGCATTAGCCACTGGCTGACGAATTGCCGTATCCAAACTGCCTGAGCGCTGACAGACTTGCAACACATCCCATAAAGCTAACCCCGACTGCTCAATCAAAAGTCGTTTCTGCTGAATCGTCTCAACTGGCAACTGAAAATAATCCGCCATAATCGGCCAAAAGGCATTGCGCGGATGGGCATAATAAAACTCCGCTTGTAACGATGCCACACTGGGCATGGTGCCCAAGATTACAACCTTGGGTTCCGCTGCAACAATGGGATTAAAGCCAGCACACTGCATGACAATCGCGATTACCCTAATTCAATATAAGAGGTTTCTTGTGGCACAAACTCGCCAACCGGCGTTCCCCAGAGGTCATATTCATCGGCGGCAAAAATTTCAACCCTAACAAAATCACCTGGGTTGAGGTGATGCCCCTCTGGAATAAACACCATGCCATCAATTTCAGGGGCATCGGCTTGTGAACGGGCAATCGCCCCTTCTTCGTCCACTTCATCCACCAATACTTGGAGGGTTTGACCAATTTTGGCTTGCATTTTTTCCAGACTGATTTGCTGTTGCACTTGCATAAACCGATCATAGCGATCTTGCTTGACTTCCTCTGGCACGGGTTCTGCAAGCTCATTGGCCACCGCGCCTTCCACGGGCGAAAATTGGAAACAGCCAACCCGATCCAATTGCGCTTCTTGTAGAAAATCCAAAAGATGTTGGAAATGTGCTTCGGTTTCCCCTGGGAAGCCGACAATAAAGGTGGAACGCAAGGTTAGGTTCGGTACTTGTTCGCGCCATTTTTGGATGCGTTCTAAAGTTTTATCAACATTTCCGGGGCGTTTCATCGCTTTTAAAATTTCAGGATGTGAATGTTGTAACGGCATATCCAGATAGGGCAAAATTTTACCTGCTGCCATTAATGGAATCACTTCTTCCACATTGGGATAGG
>PEWX01000103.1 GCA_002779995.1 Piscirickettsiaceae bacterium CG07_land_8_20_14_0_80_44_28 | reverse complement strand
GTTTCAATGTTGTCGGATTTGATTTGCTGGTGGTAGCGAAGTCCGACAGGCTGCTAGTGGTTTGTTTTTAAGCCTGAAATTCCTCGTTCCCACGCTCCCGCGTGGGAATGCATACTTGCCTACCAAACCCGCACAACCTCAAGCAAACCAACTTGCCCCGCATAATAATCCCGAGCGCTCGAATAACGCCAATGCTCAGGCAAATCCACATAACCCCGCTTAACCGGATTAAAATGAATATACTCAATCTTCTGCCGCATCATTTCATCCGACTGAATCCATTCAGGATGATAACCTTCCTGCCAAAACTGAAAACTACGCTCTGATTTATGTGCTTTTTTATAAAATGCAAACTGATCCAATAAGGTTTTAACCCCTTGTTCCTGCAAAAACGCCAAACACTGCCTCGCCGTAAACTGTTTAAGCCGAGCCATATCGCGCGGTAAATCATCACTTTGCACCACCATGTGCAAATGATTTTCTAAAACAACATAGCTATAAACTTTCAAGCCCTCAGACTGCAAAAACCGCAAACTATTCAACACAATCTCAACCGTTTCAGGGCGCGTAAATACCGGAATCCAATGCAATACAGTACAGGTCACAAAATGCGGCAATGTACTATCCACCACCTTATAACGACTACGCCCCATAATAAAGACTCCTCATCCGCAGCCAACAAAGCACTCGTTCCCACTGTTCACAGTGGGAATGCCTGGCCGTATCCAATCAGGTCTACGTTCCCACGAGGGAGCGTGGGAACGAGTTAAACCAGGTCTGGTTATTTGTTTGCGTGATCATTCTCAATTTTCAGGGTTAAAGCAGTTGATTTAACTTTTAACGGATAGACAATCCAATCCTTCCAGCCGATTTCGGAATAATTTATTGCATTACCTACATAACCCACTTCCATTAGAATCAATCTGTAGAATAATGCTAAGCAACTATAAAACTATCAAGGTAGTGCTGAAAATCATCTTGTGCACCAACTCGGTCGGCATGAGCTGATTTATTTCTGAATGATTGCCAGTCAGTAATAGTTTTATTAGTGACAAGATCCATAGAAGATAAATGTTTTAATACCTTACGGGAACTGAAATTATTCATATTGGCTAGAGAAGACATTAATCTATCTTTTATGATTTGTTCTGTTTCTAAGTTTTTGACAACTTCTTTGCCTGCATTAAATAAGCTTAAGTCTACTTCTGTAGGCTGACCAAAATCTTGATAAAATTCTTTTAAAATACCTTCGATAGAAACAGTTAATGCAAGTGCTGCATTTTCAATGCTTCCTTGATACGCTCGATTTACTTTATGCCAGTATCCATAAACAATGTTAAAAGAACCATCATAGGACAAAATGTTAGTAATACATTTTTCAAAGTTTTCAAAGTTAACAATTGATTGGCTTCTAATAGGTTCAGCAAGTTGCCTATTTGGTAGGTTTTTGTCAAAGCTATAAATCTCAATTGTTTCTTGTTCATGCTCCATCAGGCGAAACATTGTTGTTTGGCAAACTTTCCCAAGCAATATTTCAAATATCCATTTAAGCTTTTCCATGAGTACTTTATTTAATTTTTCAGGAATAGCCGTTAAATTTAGCTGCAGATAATCATCATGCTGCACACAGAAAACGGTTGAAGCTTGCTCTCCTATAACCAAATCACATTTTTGGTTCAGTATGAACTCCCTGTGTGTCAACATGACATTGCACCAGTTAATTTTGAGTTAACATATATTTCAGGGTGAAAAAGGAACCTAAAATGCCAAAACCTGA
>PEWX01000036.1 GCA_002779995.1 Piscirickettsiaceae bacterium CG07_land_8_20_14_0_80_44_28 | reverse complement strand
GATTGGTCGGTTCGGTCTTTATCGTGTCCATAAATCACTACCTGGCGTAAAAAGTAAATTATCTAATAAAATAAAAGGGTTGTGGGTGAACAGAGTGTGAAGATGTCGTTGTGGAATAATAATAGAGGCCGCTTGAGTTATGTTGCGGGTTTTCTAGCCCGACCGGTTACGGCTGGCGTTCAAGCCAATCGCTCAAAATGGGCTAGAGAAAAATTAGCTGCGGATTTTCATCCAGTTTCGCCAGCCGCCTGAGTGGCTGATATTTTTTGCGCTTTGTATGCCGATGGGTTCGCAGATAAATCCGACCACTTCGCTGCCGTCTATTAATTCGACTTTGCCAAGGCCGAGTGGCGATGGAATCAGCGCAAGGAAGGATCCCAAATGTTGCTTGGGCATAGCCCAAACTTCCACTTCAATAGACACGCCATTTTCTATGTTTTGGTCATTATCTGTCTCAATTTTGACCAGGCCTGGCTTTAATATGGGTCTGCTGGCGAGTTCGTAAAAGGCATATTTGGGTGCAGTTTGTGTGGTTTGCATCAATTTTGCTCCGCGCTCCAGCAAGTGGTGATTAAGTGGGAAGCCTGTTAAGTGCGCACCCACGACCGCAAGCGGTATGGTTTGGCTATCGGGGAATGCCGCTGTATTCACCGCGGGGATGGGGGTGTTTTGAGCGCCGGAAGAGGTGACAAATTCATTTTGCCAAATGTCTGCCAGTTTGAGCAGTTGGGTATCGGTGCCGGCTGGCGCGAATACTGTTATGCCAGTGGGGAGTTTATCTTCTCTAAATCCGGTTGGTACTGCCACTGCTGCATAGTCTAATAAATTCATAAAATTGGTATAGGTTCCCAATGCGGAGTTGAGGCCGATGGGGTCGGCTTGCAGTTGCGCGATACTGAAAATGCTGGGGGTAGTGGGGGTGATCATGCAGTCGATGGTTTGCCACAGGCTTTGGGTGAGGCGTTGCGCTTTTTGTAAAGCATAAGCGCCTTTGTAGGCTTGGGCGGCGGAAAGGCTGCGTGCGCCAGCAATGATTTTGCCGACGGTGGGGTCTAATTGGGTTTCATGCGCATTAAAAAAGTCTTCAATCGCGACATAGCGTTCGGCCACCCAAGCACCTTCGTAGAGGAGTTTGGCGGTGTCTAACCAGGGCGTAAAGTCGATTTCTTGAATGTCATAACCCATATCGACTAGGTGTTGAATCGTTTGATGAAATTGCTTTTCGGCAAGTGGGTCGTTGCAAAAATCTAAACTGGCCGGATCGGGAATACCGAGAACGGGTTTGTTATTCCAAACTGGCGGGGTGAGTTCGCTCGCCGGGCGGGCGTATTCGTCGTTGGCATCATATTGTGCGGCCACCTTAAAGACTTGTTGGGCATCTTGGGCATTTAAGGCAAAAATACTGACCACATCTTGTGAGCGCACGGCTGGCACCACGCCGCTCGTGCTGAGCAGGCCTTTGGAGGGTTTGAGGCCGATTAAATTATTAAAAGCAGCGGGGACGCGCCCCGATCCCGCTGTGTCGGTTCCCAGTGAGAAGCTACACAAATTTAACGCCAATGACACTGCCGATCCGGCGCTGGAACCGCCTGAAATCATGTCAAAGTCAAAGGCATTGTGGCAGACGCCATAGGGCGAGCGGGTGCCGACCAGACCGGTGGCAAATTGGTCGAGATTGCTTTTGCCAAGCGGAATGGCGCCAGCATCAATCAGCGTTTGCACCACGGCGGCAGAGCTTTCAGGCTCATAGCTAAATGCTTTACAGGCGGCGGTCGTGGGGATGCCGGCAAGATCAATATTGTCTTTAATCACAAACGGAATGCCCCAAAGCGGCAAGCTATTGACCTCTGTGGCTTCTAAGGTT
>PEWX01000009.1 GCA_002779995.1 Piscirickettsiaceae bacterium CG07_land_8_20_14_0_80_44_28 | reverse complement strand
TTGAAGAGCGGCAAACCGTTTGATCGAGAATATGAGATTCGTGCTTGATTTTATAAATCAAACACGGTATCTGGGTGTTATTGGTCGGGTTTTAGAGATTATTGCGCCGCTTAACTTCTTCATAAGCAGCATTGATTTCTTGCATTTTTTCGGTCGCTTTTTTAATTTCAACGTCGTTTAAGCCTTTGCCGTGCATATAGTCTGGGTGATTTTGCTTGACCTGTTGGCGGTAGGCTTTTTTAATTTTTGAAAAGTCGTCCGATTCGTCACAACCAAGGATTTCATAAGGATTTTTTTGTAAATCATAACCAGGCCGTGAGGCACCATGAACTTCTTCGAAAAAATGTTCAATTTGCGATTGTGAAAAATGCAAACAAGCGCCGATTTCAAATAAGGTGGCTTTCGTTTTGTCTGATAAGCCATCCAAATAGGCAAACGAAATCATTTGCAGCATGGCACCCGTTCTGACTTGAACGCTGGATTTGGACAGTAAATGACCATAATAGCAAACAGGCTTATCATCGCGTTTTGCTTGATTGGCAAGACGGAATAGCTTTTTCTTGACCTGTTCCACCAGTCTTTCATTTAAACCCGCAGCAATCATGGCTTTAGCGATTGACAGAATGGTATCGCTCATATATTCCACTTCCAACTCACTGATTTTGCCGTCACTGGATGCGATTTTGGCCATTAAAGCGATAATTTCTTCTGGAATACTTAACCGTGCTTTGGCATATTTATTGGAAGCAAAGTTCCGATAGGCTTCGTCAAAACTGTCACTGTTTTTAACGGAATGAAATGCATCTGCGCCAACGTCAATGGTTTTGCGGGTACTGATAAATAGCCAACCGAATAGCTTAATAATAATAAAGGCAATGACCATTAAAATGGCCTTGATAATTTTCAAACTCAATCCTTTTTAGAGGTTAATTTTTGAAGCACCACAGCTTTTGGACGCAATTTATATTCAATTTTTTGATGTTTCGAGACCTTTACACGAAATGGATACACCCATAAAAATCCCGCAGCAAGTTTAGCATTAGTCTGAAGTTGTGGCCAATAAAACTTGACTACTTGTCTCTACAGACTGAAACAATAAGACTAACCCTTCTTGGCAAACCCATCAATTAAATAGTCTATGAAGTGCAATTTTGCGCGGACAATTTCGGTAAGGATAAAAGGATAAGCATCTGAAAGTCCCATGCTGCGATTGAGTGCATTCATAGTTTGCGCCACTCTTGCCCATTCGGAATACCAGTTATCAAAGTCGTTAATTTTTGGTTCATAAGCACTCAACCCATAGCTGACGGCTGTCTCAAGCGTATCGACTATGTGTAAATAATGCGCCCAACTTTCTGCCCAGTCTTCGAGAGGATGGCTACTGGCATATTGGGTAATAAATTGACTGCTTTTAAAATTGCGTTTGGGTTGATTGTAATAGCGCTCTAATGCCTCGCCATAATCTTGACGTTCATCGCCAAACAGTTCTCTAAACTGACTCAATTTATAATCATCGTTAATCACGATACCCCAGTAATAGTGACCTACTTCGTGCCGAAAGTGACCTAAGATAGTTCGATAGGTTTCCCCCATCTGCTCTTTCATTACATGCAAGAACCCCTCATCAGCTTCGGCAGCATTTAACGTAATGGTGCCATTACTATGGCCTGTTAACACATGATCTAGCATAATATTGGGATTACTACGTTTGTCTTCTAAAAATTCAAAAGCCAATCCGCCTGGGGTTTGGTGAAAATCTTCTATCGGTAACTTAAGACTTAAGAGGGTCATAAATAACTGACGCTTGGCACGTTCCAACACCATCCAACGATGGGCATTTTTTGGGTCGTTTTGGTCGGGGATCATGCGCGTACTTTTACAAGAAATGCACTGTGTATCATCGCTACTGGATGTGCTCCAGTTGCATTTAATGGCTGAATAACGATTTGAACAGGGGTGCAACAGCATGTTATTTTTTTGCGCTGGGCTTTCACCCGCTAGTGGCTTGGTGTGGGCAATAAATTGATTATCCATTAACACGCCGCTCCACATAGTTTGTGCCATGGGGTCAAAAATGAGGTCTCGTCCACACTTATCACAAAAAGCGTTATTTACAAAAATTTCTTGTCCACACAGGCAGTAAAAACGCTTCAATTTAGTTTACCTTCATTGGTTTTGTTGACTAACGGTTTCTTGAGTAATCGTTGGATAAAACCAAGTATTATAAAACTCATTATGAACTTTTGAGAGTTGCATTTGTATTTCATCTAAATAATCATGCAAGATTGAAGAGCCTAATTCAAACGGATTTTTTTGTTCAATTAAGATATCCAAATCACCAATGGCTTTTGTCATTTGCGGTGACGCTGGCAAAACGGCTATTTGCGCTTGCATCATAACAACACAGTGCTTAATTGACCGAAACAAATGGGGATCATTTACTAAAAAACGAATCACGGATTTGCCATTAATTTCCATTTGTACCTCCTGGCGGTACATAAAATAGGCACTAATGGATTTCAAAATATTTGCCCATAATATGCTTTCAAACTGTTTCATCTCTTGCGCTTCGGTCTCTTGAGCAACAAAGAATGCCCCCACATCCAAAATACGAGAAGTCATATCTGCACGCTCAATCGCCATGCCTAAACGCAAAAACTGAAAAGTGGTATTCATGCGCATAGTACCTTCCAACATGCCCTCAATTGCTTGGCAAGAACGAATAATTTGCTCTAATAATGCGTTACGTTTACTTCTAACATAAAAATCTTGTTGATTTTCATTCACCAATAAATACAGTTCGTTGACATAAATCCAGGCTTCCCTAGGTAAGCTGTCACGTGTGGTACGAACATTTTCACGCGCGGCCCACAAGGTTGAAATCAAAGAGGTTGAATTTTTACGTTCCCCTAAAAGCGCCCAGCAACAGTTTTTTTCGGTTTTGATGTCGTAGTGTTTGTCAAAAAATGCTTCATTACTGGTAATTTCAATCAAGGTGTACCAAGAAAGCTTAACCGACTTAGGCATGTCTAGCATTAACTGAGAATGCACTTGCGCCAATCTTGCGGTATTTTCTATCCGTTCTATGTAACGCGCAAACCAATAAAGCCTTTCTGCAACTTTGGATAGCATTATTTATCCTCCAGTTCAATAACCCAAGTGTCTTTGCTCCCCCCCCCTTGGGAGGAGTTAACCACTAAAGACCCTTTAACAAAAGCCACGCGCGTTAATCCTCCGGCGGTTACATAGTGTTCAGCTCCTTGTAAAATAAAAGGTCTTAAATCGACATGGCGAGGCTCTAACCCATCTTGGCAAATCGTTGGAACCGTCGATAGATTTAAAGTGGGTTGTGCCACATAATTTCTGGGGGCATCTTGAATCAATTGACAAAAAGTTTCTAACGCCTCTTTAGAGGCTTTAGGGCCAATCAACAAACCATAACCACCCGACTCATTAGCAGGTTTCACCACCAGCTCACTTAAATGTTTAAGCACATATTCTTGGTCATCCGGATTGCTACACATATAAGTGGGTACATTATTAATCAGCGGCTCTTCACTTAAATAATAACGAATAATATCCGGCACATAAGCGTACAACACCTTATCATCGGCGACACCACACCCAGGGGCATTAGCGATCCCGACATTGCCGGCTCGCCAAGCACGCATTAAACCGGCTACCCCTAGTGCTGAATCTTCTCTAAACACTTCGGGGTCTAAAAAGGCATCATCAATGCGCCGATAAATTACATCCACTTTTTGTAAACCCCCAACGTTACGCATATAAACACAGTTGTTTTCATCAACAAATAAATCGCTCCCCTCGACCAACTCAATGCCCATTTCATGTGCTAAATAAGCGTGCTCGTAGTAAGCGGAATTAAATATACCCGGCGTTAACACCACAATTTCTGGATCATCACAATCGGTTGGGCAAATAGAACGTAACATCTTTAAAAGTTCGTAAGGATATTGGTGCATGGGCTGAATATTAATGTCTTGAAAAGCTTCCGGCATGGTCGCTTTCGATACCGCACGATTTTCTAGCATATAAGACACACCGGAAGGAACCCGCAAATTGTCCTCCAGTACATAAAACTTGCCTTGTTGATCACGCACCAAATCTGATCCACAAATACAAGCCCACGCCTGGTGCTTTAGCTTCATACCTCGGCTTTCTTTACGATAATCTTTTGAACTTAAGATCATCTCTTCGGGTACCACTTGATCTTTTAGAATGTTTTGCTCGTTATAGATGTCTTCAATAAATAAATTAAGCGCTTTTAAGCGCTGTTTTAAACCGGCGGAAACTTTCATCCATTCGGTCGCATCAATCGTTCTGGGGATTAAGTCAAACGGCCAGAGTCGGTCAATATTGCCTTTATCACTATAGACAGTAAATGAGATTCCCATTTGTGCAATGGTTTTTTCAGCAGTTTTTTGGCGCTCTTTTAAATCATCCATTCCCATTAAATTTAAATGTTCAAACAAATCTTTAGCGGATGCTCTAGGCTGGTCATTATCGGCAATGGCTTCATCGTAATAAGATTGGTATGGGTAGTTGGCTTGTATTTTCATGGTTTACCTCGCTAGACAGTATTTAAAAGCAATTTAAGAGCTAAAACCATTAAAACTATTATTTTCATAAAGTTATTATTTTTTTTGGGTTTCTCATAGTAAATAGATATGTAAAATGAACAAAATAGGTGAGTTAATTGCACCATCTTGGTGTTACAACGATGTTATTAGAATTGCTTCCTCTGATAAATAAACCCTAATAATACGTATTTAAAGACAGTGGAACAATAACGATATATTCGATCATTGAGATAAATTGCTTTTACGGAAAAGGCATTATGGGTTTTCACACCTAACAAAACCCACATTGGATTTAGGGCATTTTCTAACTAAATAAATTAAGAACTTTTATGGGTATTTTTTAGCGCTCTTTTTTCGATAATACAAGCGAAATGACTTTAAAAGGCATATAATGTCTCGATTATTTTTACCGCAAGAGTTAGATCATGCCGCAACCTAGAAAAATCGTCATTACCAGTGCTTTACCCTACGCAAATGGTCCTATTCATTTAGGGCATCTTGTTGAATATATTCAAACGGATATTTGGTCTCGGTTTCAAAAGATGCGCGGACACGAATGCTACTATGTCTGTGCGGATGATGCACATGGCACACCCATTATGCTGAGAGCACAGGCAGAAGGGATTACCCCGGAAACGTTAATTGCCAGAATTTCTAAAGAGCATCAACAAGACTTTGCCGGCTTTAATATTGGCTTTGATCACTATCACAGCACGCACTCTGTTGAAAATCAATATTTTGCAACAACTATTTATGAGCGGTTAAAAGCCCAAAACCATATTTCGCGAAAAACCATTAAACAGTTTTTCGATCCTGAAAAATCGATGTTTTTGCCGGATCGTTTTATCAAAGGCACCTGCCCGAAATGTAAAGCAACGGATCAATATGGGGATAACTGTGAAGCCTGCGGCGCAACCTATAGTCCTACCGATCTTATTGATCCAAAATCGGTTATCTCCGGGGCTACGCCAATTGAAAAGGAAACAGAACACCTTTTCTTTGAATTAGCGCATTTTAATGATGAACTTAAAGCCTGGACACATCAAGGCCATTTACAAACACAAATTGCCAACAAACTGGATGAATGGTTTGAATCCGGGTTACGGGCTTGGGATATTTCCAGGGATGCGCCTTATTTCGGGTTTGAAATTCCAGGCGAAAAAGATAAGTTTTTTTATGTTTGGTTGGATGCCCCCATTGGCTATATGGCAAGTTTCAAGGCGCTTTGTGATCGCAAAGGCTTAGATTTTGATGACTATTGGGGGAAAGATGCTGACACAGAGTTATACCATTTTATCGGTAAAGACATCATTTACTTCCACGCGCTATTTTGGCCGGCCATGCTTTCCGGCGCTAATTTTAGAACGCCATCCGCCATTTATGCACATGGGTTTTTAACAATAGACGGCCAAAAGATGTCAAAGTCACGCGGCACCTTTATTATGGCTAAAACCTACTTAGATCACCTCAACCCCGAACACTTGCGCTATTATTTTGCCGCTAAGTTGAATAGCCGTATTGATGATATTGATTTAAACTTAGAAGACTTCGCTCAGCGCGTTAATTCCGATTTAATTGGCAAGGTTGTCAATATTGCCAGTCGTTGCGCCGGATTTGTGGTGAAGAAATTTGATGGGAAACTTTGCGAGGACTGGTCTCCAATTGCGCTTGCACTTTATCAGTCCTTCTTGGATAAGTCAGAAAGTATTGCTGAGCTGTATGAAAGACGCGAATACGTTCAAGCCATGCGTGACATCATGGCATTGGCAGATAAAGCCAATGAATATATTGATGACACTGCGCCTTGGGTTCTGGCCAAACAACCTAATCAACAAGCAGCATTGCACGAGTCCGTTAGCTTGGGCATCAATTTGTTTCGAGTTTTAATCACTTATCTAGCCCCTGTATTGCCGGATACCGCATTAAAATCGGCTGATTTTTTACAATTAACCTCTCTGCAATGGCGTGATATTGAGCAACCACTGGTTGGACATATCATTAAAAAATTCAAACCGTTAATGACGCGTATCGAAGCTGAAACCTTAATCAAAATGATGGATGCGTCTAAGGGCGATATTGCCGCCCAAGCGCCTAAATCAACACTGGGTTCTACAGAGGCCACGAAGGCTAATCCGGCGAGTGCGCCGGATCCGGTTGCTACGGAAATAGAATTTGATGACTTTGCCAAAATTGATCTTAGAATTGCTAAAATTGTCAATGCAGAAACCGTTCCTGAAGCGAATAAACTCCTTAAACTGACATTAGATATTGGGTTAGGTCAACGTCAGGTATTTGCAGGCATCAAATCCGCCTATGATCCAAGCAAGTTGATTGGTAAACATACCGTAATGGTCGCGAATTTAAAGCCCAGAAAAATGCGTTTTGGTCTTTCAGAAGGCATGGTGTTGGCTGCAGGGCCAGGTGGAAAAGATTTATTCTTGCTGAACCCTGATGATGGAGCAACCCCGGGGATGCGCGTTAACTAACAGAAGAGTTTTATAACTTAAATGACAGATTACATTCTTATTCTTATCAGTACCGTATTGGTCAATAATTTTGTTTTGGTCAAGTTTTTGGGTCTTTGCCCTTTTATGGGGGTCTCGAAAAAATCCGATGCGGCACTTGGCATGGGGTTGGCGACGACCTTTGTTATGACACTGTCATCCATATTAAGTTATTTAATTTACACCTATCTACTCGTTCCTTTCGGACTAGAATTTTTACAAACCATTGGGTTTATCCTTGCCATCGCGGTCATCGTTGGTTTTACAGAGATGGCAATCCACAAAAGCAGTCCTGTGTTGTACCAAGTATTGGGTATTTATATTCCATTGATTACCACTAATTGTGCGGTCTTAGGCGTCGCCTTGTTAAATGTAGGTGAAAAGCATACGTTAGTTGAATCGGCTTTTTATGGCTTTGGGGCAGCAGTGGGCTTCACCTTAGTGATGATTCTATTTGCTTCGATTCGTGAACGCTTGGCATTTGCTGATATTCCGAAGCCCTTTCAAGGCGCACCCATTGCGCTTATCACAGCAGGCTTGATGTCTATTGCATTTATGGGATTTGGTGGTCTGGTTAAATGATAGCAGCTTTAATCATCTTTCTTGCCATGTCGATCCTGTTTGGTTTTTTACTGGGATATGCCTCTGTTCGGTTAAAAGTAGAAGGCAATCCATTAGCTGAACAAATCAACCAAGTTTTACCACAAACCCAATGTGGCCAATGTGGTTTCCCGGGCTGCAAACCTTATGCAGAAGCTTTGGCAGCCGGTGAATCAGAAGTTAACTTGTGTATTCCCGGTGGTCACAAAACCATGATCGAAATTGCTGAAATCACCCATCGAGAGCCAAAAGAATTAGCTGAAACACCCTCGGAAACCCATCAAAAACTGGTCGCTAAAATTGATGAATCGCTTTGTATCGGCTGCGTCCATTGCATCAAGGCTTGCCCTGTTGATGCCATTGTTGGTGCAACTAAAAAAATGCATACCGTTATTGAACAAGAATGCACTGGCTGCGAACTGTGTGTTCCCGTTTGCCCTGTCGACTGTATCGAAATGATTCCCGAACCCATTGCACTTCATAATTGGTCTTGGCCTGAACCCTCTCAACAAACTCGAGGTGATTTAAATCGCTATGGCTCAACCGAAAATGCTCACTTATTACTCAAAAACGCGGCTGGGGAAAATAAATGATTCAAACCCTAAGTGCCTTAAAAGTCAGTTTGATTAAATGGTTCGCTCGCTTTTACCCCATGGCGAAACGTAATCTATACCATTTCCATGGGGGTATTTTTCCTCAATACCACAAGGAACTCTCTTTATCTCATCCCCTTAAAAGAGGCATTATCCCTAAGATATTGGTGCTTCCTTTACGTCAACACCTTGGCATTCGAACAGAAGCCAAAGTTAAAGTGGGCGACCGTGTTTTAAAAAACCAATGTATTGCGGACACAAAAAAAGGGTTATCCGCTCCGATACATGCGCCCACTTCAGGGAAAGTGATTGCTATAGAGCCTCGGTACAAACCTCACCCTTCAGGGCTTAAAAAATTGTCTATTGTTATAGAAACAGATGGTTTGGATGAATGCATAGACAATGTTTTAGACGTAAAGGGAAATATACCCAACGACCCTTTGGCACTGAAAGAAATCGTCCATCGCGCAGGTATTGTTGGCATGGGCGGTGCGGGGTTCCCGACCTTTGCCAAACTGCCCGAGAAACCGGGCATCGTCAAGAACTTGTTAATCAATGGTGCTGAATGTGAACCCTTTATTACCTGTGATGATATGCTCATGCAAACCCATGCTGATGAAATCATCAAAGGCGCACAAATTGTTGGTCAAGCATTGGGAATTGAGCGAATTCTCTTCGGCATTGAAGATAATAAACAAAAAGCCATTCAAGCCGTTACCAAAGCTTGCGAAAACACCCATATCGAAATCAGACCCGTGATGACCGTTTACCCAATGGGTGGACAAACCCAACTTATTCAAGAGTTACTGGGGATGGAAGTGCCAAGTGAACATCATGCGATTGATGTGGGTGTATTGATGATGAATGTGGCGACACTTAGAGCCATCTACCATGCAGTGATTCATGGATCCCCCTTGATTTCACGTTTTGTTACCATCTCGGGTCTGGGACTTGAAGAACCTTTTAATGCAGAAGCCTTGTTAGGCACCTCTTTTCTAGAACTCGCAGAAATGGCTGCCCCCAAACAACCTATTAACTATCCCCTTATTCAAGGGGGGCCTATGATGGGAATGGCATTGCACGAAAACAATGTCCCCATTATTAAAACCACGAATTGTGTTTTAGCCAACCCACCTGAGCCAGTTGAGCCCGTCATGCCGTGTATTCGTTGTGGGGAATGTATGGATGCTTGTCCAATTAATCTATTACCCCAACAGCTTTACTGGCACAGTCGTAACCATGAATTTGATCGTGTTGAAAAACTCAAAGTTTTTGATTGCATTGAATGTGGTTGCTGCAGTTTTGTCTGCCCTAGCCATATCCCCTTGGTACAGTATTATCGTCACGCAAAATCAGCCATAAAAGAAATCAAGCACAAAGAAGCCATCGCTAAATTGGCACAAAAACGACATGAGTTTAAACTTGAACGCTTAGCAAGAGAAAAAGCCGAACGTGATGCCAAAATTAAAGCCAAAAAAGCTGCTGTTAAACAAAAAACGGCACAGTCAGCTTCAACCAAAGGCTCTGCGTCAGCCGCCGCAGCAGCGAAAGCTGCGGCGATGAAACAAAAAAAACAAGCAGCCTCAGAATCCGGAACCGAAACAGTCCTATCCGCTAGAGATAATGCCATTGCTCTGGCAAAGAAACGCGCTCAAGCTGCTAAAGATTCTTCAAAAAAGACGCCGCAGATACCGCATAAACCGACTCAGGTTACACGACAAAAAACCATTGAAGCCGATCGTCAAATGGACAAAAACACTAAACCCTCAGAAGCCGGCACTGAAGTGCCTAAAGACAAGTCCTCAACAACAGATGACGCTTCAAAAAGACGGGCGGCAGCTATCGCAGCAGCCAGGCAAAAAGCAAAAAAATCCGCTCAAAAACAGGAAGACTTACATGAAGCCTAACCGGATAAACTGCATGACAAAGATTCCCGCTAGATTATTAGGAAATCGTTTATTATGATTCAGGTCTCTTCGCCTTTCACTCACAACAATAATAGCGTTCGCAAGGTGATGTTGAATGTTCAGCTTGCTGCTTTGCCAGCCTTATTCACGCACATCTACTTTTTTGGGTTTGGCATTACCATTCAATGGACCTTGGCGCTGATTACGCTGTTAGTGGTTGAAACCATTATGCTGAAACTGAGAAACAGACCGATTTGGCCTTATTTAACCGATTTTAGCGGACTCATCACGGTCACAGGGCTGGTATTTTGCATCCCCCCCGAAGCCCCTTGGTGGGTGATTGTCAGCGGTATCACCTTTGCCATTATCTTTGGCAAACACCTTTATGGCGGTCTCGGCTATAACCCCTTTAATCCGGCCATGTTAGGTTTTGCATTTTTATTGATTTCATTTCCATATGAAATGACCCAGTGGACGCTCCCTACTCAGGTTTCAGGTTATTACCTTTCTTTTATAGACTCTTTTTATTTAATTTTCAGCGGCCAAATCCACAGTGTGCCCTTAGATCAAATTACCGGTGCCACCCCTTTGGATGAGGTTAAAACAGCTTTATCAACAGGCGTTACCGTTCCGACAAGTCTCATGAGCGATAGTTTTAATGCTTTTCGCATCCCTTATGGTTGGGCGGCGGTTAATATTGCTTTTTTTATTGGGGGGACTTGGATGTTAATCAGTCGAAGTATTCGCTGGCAATATCCGGTTGGTTTTTTATTAACGATGATTATTTTATCTGCGGCATTTAACTGGTTTGACCCTGAAACCTATGCCCCGGTTCGCTTTCACTTATTAACAGGTGGACTGAT
Source organism: Piscirickettsiaceae bacterium CG07_land_8_20_14_0_80_44_28 (assembly GCA_002779995.1). Classification (GTDB taxonomy): domain Bacteria; phylum Pseudomonadota; class Gammaproteobacteria; order Thiomicrospirales; family Thiomicrospiraceae; genus Hydrogenovibrio. The sequence continues at coordinate 42,998 of PEWX01000009.1, read as the reverse complement.
GCTGGCTGCATTCTTTATTATCACGGATCCTGTCTCATCAAGTACAACCCCAATGGGACGGTTTATTTATGCCTCGGGGATTGCGGTGCTCGTCTATATCATTCGTAACTGGGGAGCCTTCCCGGAAGGCATTGCTTTTGCCGTGTTAATTATGAATATGTTTGTGCCTATTATTGACCAATACACTCAACCCAGAGTCGTCGGATACCGGAAATAACCATGGATCAAAACACGCCTTCAACCCCCTCAAAAATGACCAGGCCTGGTGGAAATTTACGCCGGAAAATGATTCAGTCCGCATTTTATTTATCGCTATTTACCCTTGCAGGTATCAGTTTTTTACTCGTTACTCAACACATAACTGCTGAGCCGATCAAGCAAGCGGAAAAACAAGTCCTATTAAAAACCATTGACCAAATATTGCCAACAACACAATATAATAATGACCTTTTTACCGATACCATTACGGTGACGTCACCTGATTATTTGGGCACGACAGATCCAGTGACCATCTATAGAGCGCGATTTAATAAAAAGCCGGTTGCTGTTATCTTTAAAGTCATTGCAACCAACGGTTACAGTGGCAACATTGAAATTATTACCGGTATTTACCAAGATGGTACCTTATCGGGTGTTCGTGTGCTAAAGCACCGAGAAACGCCTGGATTAGGGGATAAAATTGAAACTCGCAAAACGGATTGGGTATTGGGATTCTCAGGAGAAAGGCTTCAACCTGATCAGAAACGCTATTGGCGGGTTAAAAAAGATGGTGGCCATTTTGATCAATTTACCGGCGCAACCATTACCCCAAGAGCCATTGTAAAAGCAGTGAAAACTGCGCTTGATTTTTATCAACAAAACGGAGATCGGCTATATGACTCAACTCAATCAAACTAACCTCCGCTTTAGCCTTTCTGCTAAACTCAGTCAATATCGACAAATCGCCCGAAACGGCGTTTGGGAAAACAACCAAGCGCTGGTTGCCTTGCTTGGTCTCTGCCCACTGCTTGCGGTGACCAATAACACTGTCAATGGGTTAGGGTTAGGGCTGGCAACCATGACCGTGTTGTTAACATCAAACTTACTGGTTTCATTGGTTCGAAATCATGTTGCTTCCGAAATTCGTATCCCGGTTTTTGTTGCGATTATCGCCTCAGCGGTCACGGCAATTGATTTATGGATGGAAGCCTATTTATATACATTACATGGTATTTTAGGAATTTTTATTCCACTGATTGTCACCAATTGTGCCATTTTGGGTCGAGCCGAAGCCTTTGCTTCTAAAAATCCGGTAGACCAATCTTTAGTGGATGCTTTTTTTGTTGGTTTAGGGTTTCTGTTGGTGTTAGTTATTTTAGGCAGCTTTCGTGAATTAATGGGTAGCGGCACCTTATTTGCACAAATGGATTTATTGTTTGGTGAAGCGGCAAAATCCCTGAAACTGAGCATGCCGGATGATTTTCATCCGATACTGATGGCGATTTTACCCCCCGGAGCTTTCATTGGCCTAGGGCTTTTGGTAGCGCTGAAAAATATGTTTGAGCAACGAAAATCCGAACTTAACAGACAACCCCTTGACATTACAGAAGTGTCTGCTGACATTAAGCCCATTTCTGCGTCTTAACATTAAGATGAATAAGCAAAAGCGTCTGGAAATTTTTGAAAGATTATCGAAAGCCATTCCGGTTGCCGAAACAGAATTGAACTATCATTCCAACTTTGAACTGTTAATTGCGGTCATTTTGTCTGCGCAAGCAACCGATAAGGGCGTTAATTTAGCCACCGATAAACTCTTTGCCGTGGCTAATACCCCTGAAGCCATTCTGGCGCTTGGCGAAAGTGGGTTAAAAACCTATATTAAAACCATTGGACTTTTCAATACCAAAGCGGCAAATATTATTCGAACTTGCCAATCCTTAATTGAACGACATCAAAGTGTCGTTCCTAACACCCGCTCTGAACTAGAAGCCCTACCTGGTGTGGGTCGAAAAACCGCAAATGTTATTCTAAACACCGCTTTTGGACATCCAACCATTGCCGTCGATACGCATATATTTCGCGTTGCCAATCGTACCCATTTAGCGAAAGGGAAAAATGTGATTGAAGTCGAAAAAAAGTTGGTTAAAAATATCCCAAAACCCTATCTGATACCCGCACATCATTTACTGATTTTACATGGCCGTTACACCTGTACAGCTCGTAAACCAAGGTGCGGTGCCTGCTGCATCTATGATTTGTGTGAATATTCCGACAAAACTGAATAAATTTTAGCCAGACCTGGTGATTTTAAAAGCGAGTTGAGGCTAAATCACCAAGAACGCACCGAATCCCCGACTTCCATTAAACCTTCTTTTGCCAGCACCTCTGCAACAGCAAACTTTGAATGAAGGCGGATGATTTTCAAAAAGCCTGTCGGAGTCGAATCAGAGCCTAATCGTACGCCTTGATAGCGTACTGGACGACCTTGACGATGATACACTGCAAATTCATCTCCAACCCGGGCGCCAGATGCACGCGTTAAATAAAGTACATACTCACCATCCCGGATATCAATAATTTGTGATTCGACTGGTTGGCATTTTAAGCTGTTATAAACCCCTTGGGTTTGAAGACGTAAAATGGCATCAAAAACCATTCCGGTATCGGTGGCAAAAAAGGCACTGGTTCCAAATGGCCTGTCACGACCGACTTCAACATCTCCTTTGACATCAAATCCTTCTCGTTGCTGTGATACCACTTCATTATGAATCAAGTCAACAACAAAAAACTCAACTTCTAAATAGCGCACATTTGGTTTAATCTCATGATTATAAAAACGTTTTATCTTATTCCAAGCGGCTGAATCTTCATTATGTGCTGATATAGAACGGATGACGGTCAATAACACATATTGGGCACCGGTTGTTTCTCTGATCGGCTCCATCACCTCTGGAGATAAATTAGGCGCTATCGGCTGACGGGTATCAATGACGGTCGATTCTTCTAAGGCGACTAAGTTTTGATAGCCTTGCAACTTTAAACGCCGCTCTAATTCAGTATGATACCCTGTCAATAAATTTGAAATATCGCGTCCTTGATAACTGTCAGCGATAACAGGTCTTGCTACGGCTAACTTAGGCTGTAAATGATTCCCCGGCACCTTATTACAGGCTCGTGGATCTTCTGTTAGACAGACTTCTAACTTGACTTGGTAAGTGTTGAGTTTTCTTATCGCTTCAGGGTCTTGAATCTTTTTGCCGTCACGATCAAATAAATCATCAAACGCTGGTGGTTTGATCCCCTCCTCAACAATAGCAAAGTTTGACACTTTACTTTGGCTGGTAAAATGCGTCATATCCTTATGCAAGGTATAGTTTGTGACCACTTGATCTGATGAAATACTTAGATTGTTTTGCATACTGGCCAGTTTCAAGCCATTGCGGATAGCCATTTGTCGTGCAAAATCTTCTGAAACGCCATCCAATGAAGCCGTCCCTGTCACTAAAACACACTGTTGCTGAGAGGTTTCAGCATGAGCATATCCCAACCAAGAAATGAAACACCAGCTCCAGATCAACCACCCCTGACGACTTTTTAAATTCATATATTTATTCTATTCCTGTTGCAAAAACGGATTAATCAGTTGACATGTTTTTTTATAAACTAGGTCACCACAAAACTTCCTTTAAGTCGCATCTTTACGAAGCTTGTTTTTGCTTCCTTTCTTGTGTGACAGAATCAATCCGATCAACAATGGCCTGTGCCAATTCTTCAGGATGCCATTTAGACATAAATTTATTGGCACCCACTTTTTCTGTTAATGAATCATTAAACCCGCCACTCAGAGAGGAACTTAAAATGACATATAAGTCACTCAATCGAGGGTCTTTTCGAATATTCGTGGTTAAGGTATACCCATCCATTTCAGGCATTTCGATATCCGAAATGACCATTAGAACGCGATCCGACACAGGCGGGCTAATTTCTTTATCAGCATCGTCAGCCCATTTTTTTAAAAACTCTAAGGCTTGTTTACCATTGTTGACAATCTTATTGGTTATGCCTAATTTTTCTAAAGTCGTTTTCACTTGATTGCGAGCAACCACAGAATCATCAGCTGCCAAAACAAAAAAATCATGTCCTTTTGTTTTCGATTGATTTTGTGATAAAAACTCATCAGACATTTCTTCTTGCATACCCGAGACTTCTGCGAGAACTTTTTCAACATCCACAATTTCAACAATTTGATTTTGCGCCCGAGTAATCCCCGTTAAGTAATTGACATTCATTAAGGTATCTGGCGGTGGTAAAATATCTTCCCAACGTAAATGCACAATACGATCCACATCTTCAACTAAAAACCCTTGCACTGAACTGTTAAATTCTGTCACGATCGTTAGAGAATCTCGATATCTTTCAAGTGGAACTGGCGGTAATCCAAGTGACTTGGCCAAATCAATCATTGGCATTGTATGACCACGAATATCAGACACCCCAACTACTCGAGAATCTGATTTTGGCACGGGTGAAATAAAAGGCGTCCGTATAACCTCCCGAACTTTAAAAACATTGATACCAAATAATTGATCACCATGAATTTTAAACAGCAACAGCTCCATGCGGTTCATGCCTGCTAAGGACGTTCGCTGATCAACCCCTTTTAAAAAACTTGACATTAAAAGCCACCTTCACCCTTCTATAAAGAGTCTAAATCGTTGTTTAACACAGAAACTGTGCTCAACACATGATAAACAAAACAATATCAGTTAATATAACTGAAAACGATAGTGCAAGCAAAAACCAACGGAATTAAAAAGGAATCTATGCTCTTCAAAAAACCGCTCAGTTTTTATCACCGGGTTATTTTCATTTTTTTCCTGTCCGTCAGTGCTCAGAAAACAGTTGCACAGCCTTCTCCGACACAATTACACCCGATGAAAGAAGTTTATCAACAGGTTTTAGCGCAACTAAAGCAAAAAGCTGACCAAAAAGTCTTTAACGCTCGAATAGAAGTTAGGGAATTAAGTGATCGACTACAACTTCCTCGCTGCAAAACCCCCGTAACTATTGAAGATAAATCCCCTGAAAAATTTTTTGGGCGTATGACGTTTGAAGCCAATTGTGAAGAGCCGGCATGGAAAATCTATATAACCGCCTTTGTTGAAGGCGACTTGCCTGCGGTGATAACCACTAAAGCCATTCTGGATCAGGCCGTTATTACTAAAGAAGATATTAAATTGGTTTACCTGCCCTATAAAAGCGTACGTAAAGGAACGCTTGTTCAAGTTGAAAGCGCTGTGGGGATGCGCGCTAAACGAGGCATTGCACCCAATACCCTGTTGACCGTTCGACAGTTACAACCCCCTTATCTTGTTTTTAAAGGGAATCGCGTTAAAATTGTGACAAAAATTGGCAGCATTCAGGTTCGTTCTATCGGAACGGCATTGGAAAGTGGCACATTGAATCAACAAATCACCGTTAAAAATCTTTCTTCTAAAAAAGAAATAAAAGGCACAGTTATTGCTCCAAATACGGTATCGGTTTATTAAAGCAATTAATATTTGGATTCCTTGATTAACCCGGAATGTCTTCTGGCAATATCACGTTATCCACACGAATTCCTCGGCTGCGGAAACGACAAATAAGTCGCGTTTAAGTCCAGCAGAAGTTAATCGAGGAGCCTATTTTACAAAAATATCTAAAGTTTTTAAAAAACAGCCGTTATATTTATTATAAAAAGCATATTTAATTGCTAAAATATTGACAATATGATTATTGGGGAATGTCGTCATGGATATTAAAAATATTAATACAAGCTTGGTGAATAATCGATTAAATGATTCCAGCCAACAAGCTGCGAAAAATCCAAGTTCTGCAAACTTAAAAACATCTGATAAATCAGCGGATCAAGTTACTTTAACCAGTGTTTCTTCGCAAGTTAAAAACTTGGAAGAAAAAGCAGCCAACAGCTCAATTGACAATCAAGGTCGTATTGAAGCATTGAAAGCCGCTATTAAAGATGGATCTTATCAAGTAAATGCCCAAAGTGTCGCGAATAAGCTCATTCAAACCGAGGTGCTTTTCGCTACCCCTTAATTCAAAACTAGAAGTGCAATATATGAATCCAGCAGTGAATCCCGAAGACATTTCCCAAAATCTTGATCAACTGCTGGAAAATTTATCCCAGTTTGAAACCCTTTTAGATCAAGAAGCCAAGCACTTACACAAGGTTGATCCTGAATCTTTATTAGCTTTATTAGAAAAAAAAGAAGCTTTATCAGAAAAGGTCTCAAGCCAATTTGAAGCACTGTCCAATACACTTTCCCCAAATGCAAATGAAACGCTTTCATTAAAAGAACTGTTATTAATTGATATTATCCAGTCTTTGCCCAGAAAAACTATTCAAAAACTGGAAACTGCCAACGAGCAAGCCGTTAAATGCTACAAAAAAAATACCGCCAATGGCGTTGCGGTTCATGCTTTGAGCAATATGAACCAATCTGTGTTAAATCTTTTGAAGGGGCAACCTCAAAACAATCAAACTTATAGCGCATCAGGAAAGCCCTCCCAGACTCAGGTCACCACATCACCATTAGGTAAAGCTTAAACTTAGCCAACGGCTTTTCTGGCGTGGTTTCTGCTTTATGATTGGATACGGCAAACCAGTCAATTTTATTGTTTAGCCAATAGAGATGGTTTACTATTAGCCTATTTATTGTGTTTGAGGAATAAACTGCCATAGTTGATTTAGCAGCCATGGATAATTAAAGTCATTGAAACCTTTGCACGAGATGGTGTCACGAATAAAAATTTTTTTCACATTTTTCTTTCGCGTCCCACTCATGTAAAGGTCTCATTACAACGACACGTTTTTATACTAAATCTGCAATCATTTAAATTTTAAAAGACACTTTGGTCGGCAATAACTGCCAAATTAAAGTGCTATTTTCACTAAAGAGAGAATTAGAATGTATTTAGAAAAGGGTCGCTCTTTTTTTAGAATTGATGTCATGCTTCCATGCAGTTATCGCATTATTCCGGAAGACCGTATTGAAGACACGCCGTTACCTTCCGCACCGGATGCTGCCTATATTGAACAATACTTTATGGAAAATCTAAACCAGCTTGATGAACAACTCCATGATTATATTATACAAATCGGCCAAAAGAGTGTTGTTTTGGCAAATGCATTAACGACATTAAACAGTAAATTAAACTTTGTCCTACAAACCATCGATAAAAAGCAACTGGGTCATGCTATACCGCACCAAATGGTCAACATAAGTGCTGGCGGAGTTGCCATTAACATTCGAAAAGCTAATATAAACCCGAAAGATAAGGTTGATTTGCTATTTCAATTAACACACAATGATGCGCCAATTTTAGTTCGTTGTAAAATCGTTAAGATTTTTAGTAGCGAAGACGGTTCTAATGACACAACGGTTGCCTTAGAGTATGAAAATCTATCAGAAGAAGATCGACGCAAGCTTGTGTATTTTATTCAAAATAAAGAAATCGAAATGGCAAGGCAGCAGAACAAAACTAGCCATTAAATTGACATTAAGAGACCTTTGCACGAGATGGCGTCACGAATAAAAATGGTTAAAATTCCCCATATTTTTCTTTCGCGTCCCACTCATGCAAAGGTCTCATTAAATTATTTTTCTTTCAACAAAAAACCGGCAATTGCCGGTTTTTTTGCTTTTGAGTAATTCAAATTTGCTGAAGAATTGTCATGGAAAGGAATAGGACTTGACCCCTTCCTGATCCGGTTTTTTCTTAACTTCTTTCTGCTGTTTTTGCTTTAGACTTTCTACTTCACGTTTAAGGATTTCAAGTTCTTGAAGCCCTCTTTTCAATTCTTTCGAATAGGATTGGGTTTGGCTAGACTGTTGCTCTAACAGTTTACTTTGCTTATAGACCTTCCCTTCCAATATACGCACACGTGTGCTGATACTGGCTGCATAGGCCGTTGATTGCAAAGTAAAGGCAAGCAATAACGTCACCGTAACCATATTGACAATTTTTATCATCCTATTCTCCTCATAGCCTCTCTGTGAACCAAATACAGAATTAACGATTACTGGCCGAAGTGCAGTTCAGAGATTGGCATAAGTCATCAGTAGATATGGTTGTTTTAGCTTCTTGATGGGTATAGACAAAGGCATTATCAAAGAAGCTTTTATCTACATAAACTTCTAAAACCGTTTCATAGTTATTATCTGACATAGGGGTAATACTCACAATACGGGCACCTCTCACTAACGCATTCACTCGAGCTCGAAAGCTATCATTCTGTGCGGTTAGCGTTGCAACAGAGGTATTACTGTCAATTTTAATACCATACAGCTGTTCCGCTAGGGAACGATAAGCATCTAATTTCGCTGAACGAATAGCCATTAAACGTCTTTGACCTGGCGTATAGCCTTCAAAAGTACTTTCTGCACCATAGCCAACCCCTGAAATTTTAATGAGCTCAGGTTTAGGTGCTTCTACTTTTTTGACAGGCATCGGTATGACTTCTTTGACCTTTTCCTGCGTTTGAACAGCTTGTGGTTGATAAGCCGCCTGATGTCCAGCCGGGGTAATAGTACAAGCAGACAAAAACATTGCGCTTGATAATGCACTCATTAATATAATTGGTTTTTTCATGACCATTTCTCCGTTTTACTCAAAATAATATGCTTTTTTATAGGCACGGTGTGCCACCCAACCATCCGGTAAATTTCTTTTGTCTTCAATACATTGACTACCGCTTTCGCTACAGCGCAAATCATCTACATCATAAATTTCACCCGCCTGATAGTCTGTAACAGCGAGATTTTGTGACGCATAATAATCCGGCCTTTGGTATTGCGAAGAACAACCGGTAACCACTAACCCCAAACCAATCAAAAGCGTCTTCTCAATTCTTGACATAACGACTCCTTATAGCTGAGTTTTGCATCCCCCTAACGGACATAGTCAAAAAAAGGACTGTTGGGCGCGCTATACTCATAACGAGACTTCTGCATCGTTTGCTGTTTCAATTTATCTGCCTCAATCTGAGCTTTAGTTGCTTCAAGTAGATCACTCATATTTGATTGCCCTTTTAATTGTGCTTTCTCCAATTCTTTTAAACTCTTCAGAAAGGTTTGATATTGTTTTTGCAACTGTTTCACTCGATCATTTACCTCAGAAAGCCTGCGCTGTGTAACGACAACTTGTGCATTAACTTTATCAATTTTTTTGCTAACCCCCGAATCAACCGCCACTTGGTTCGTTGTTATTGGCGCGGCATTCGACACAGTTGTATTACTTGATTTACCGGTCTGTTCATTTTGTAGGTCAAGCACAGCTGCTGTTGATTTTGAACCCATTGGCGCAACCGTCACCACATCTTTGACTTGCAACAAGTCTGAATTTAACTGTTCCAATTGAAAACTTAATGCATCTAATTTTTTACCAACTTGCTTAACCGCCTCTTCAGTAGCAGAAGACTTGACCATGCTTTGCATTGCCCCTTCATGAGTATCCTTCATTAGGGTCATGGTTTCGTCATCAAGACCCCCACCGGATGAAAGCGCCCCCCATAGACCAATGCCTATGGCCGCTACCACTAGAAAAATAATGGTTGAACTAAAAATAATGATAAGTTTCTTAATTGAATCCATTTCTGCCACCGTTAAATTACTAGGTTCTTTTTTCTGCACTGAGGCGCGTTTTTGTAAAAAATGTTCTGCATGATCTTCAGTTACGGACGCTTCTACCGGTTTTTTAGAATCGTTTTCGACGGATCCGGGTTCAGCAACTTTCTCTACAGGGTTTTCATTTATTTCTTTCTGCTGAGCTAAATCAATATCCGATTCCGGTTCCGGTTCTGTCCGAGGCTCTAAATCCTCGTCAAATTCATCCAAGCTCTTTTCTTCTGTTACATTCTCTTTAGGTTCTTCAGGAATTGAATCCAACTCATCATCAGAGGTTGATTTGCGATCATCCCCTTCAAAGTTGTCATCCGAATCAGATTCTGACAAGTCTTCAACGGTCGGTTCTTCTTCCGCTGCCTCAAGTTCCGCTTCATCAAGCAGAGCATCGATACTGTCCAAATCATTCGGGTCAATTGTGCCGCCTGAATCAGCCACGCTCACACTCCTCAAACAGAATTCTTAAAAACATCTTTAATAAACCTAGGTTTTTGATGAATATCTACTCAAAATAATCGTTAAACTGTCTATCTATAGAAAAGGTTAATTTTCAAGCTTTTCAAGGCTGCCCATATCAATCCAGACCAAGTCAGGTGATAGATGTAATCTTCCGAATGCATCTAAACTTAAAATACCCAACTCTGTCTGAACCCAATTAGGCTCATCAAAAGATAACCGAGTAACGGCTTTTATTGCTGAAGTTCCTAAAGCATGAAAAATGCCAACTAGATCACTTAGTGATTCTGCTTTGTCACTTTTTCTCTTTAGTTGCTCAGTATAGTAGGAAGGTAAAATTGCAGTTGTGCCCTGCCAAAACGGTAAACTACGTGTCAAGGCATCAGTCGTTGGAAGCTTTGAAGGAATCCAATAATGGGATATCTGATTGAGGCGATAGAAGGCTAACAACGGTGTCACCTGCATCGCTAAGCGATAAGGTAAAAAACTCACAATCAAGTCAACATCCTTTCTTGCTCGCGCGACAGAATGAATAGGGGTTTGAATGACCTTTTGTAACCACCCCATCCTGACTTCAAATTTCTGACCATGTACAACAGACTCTAAAGCCTTATCGACATGAGAATTGACTTGGCGGTCAGTAAAAACTTGTGCAATTTCTTCATCATCCAAGTCATGATTCAATTTCCATGTCTGTTTCAACTGTTTCAGCATCGTTTGCGATCGACGAGAATCATCCGTAAAAACAACAACCCTCCGGTAAACACCACTCCCCATCAGATCAACAAGTTTATTAACCAAACTTTGAGAGGAATGAGGTGTCAGAAATTTAACATACGGATTTGACAGTTTCGTTTCATTAAAGACTAACATAGGCGTTTCAATCGGCAATGATGCCAATTGTAAAACATGCTCTTTTTGCAAGGGGCCAAAGATAAATGAAGGTTGATATAGCCTAACCCAATCCCATACATCGAGCATAGAATCATAGATATTCGTATCCAATACCTCTAAAGAAAATGATGGGGAAATAGCAGACAACTCAGACATCATCGCCTGATAAATTGTCTGACCCGCCTCAGCATAGTCACCTGACATAGGCAACAATGCCAACATTCGATTGGGGTTAAACTGGTAGCCCGTAAAATCTTGTGGAAGACGTGTTTCAGCCGTTAGAGACAAGTAGCGTTTTATTTTCTCAACCCTATGAACAAACTGGCTGGGGAATGTTTGATTAGGATATAAAGAATCAAGATGTTGCAAATGACTTTTAACTTCGTCTATATCTCCATTTTTTTGTGCTAGCTCCGCTTTTAACAACCATATTTCAGCATCGATCAACTGAATCTGCTGATCAAGTTGTGTTTGATGCGTTATATCCTGATTCTGAACAGGGTCTGCAATAACTGTTTGGGCAATTATTGCCACCAACAAAAACACAAACGTCTTGATATAAAGGTTAACGGTTTTATTTATCACGGTTGATTACTCACCGGTTAGATTGAACTTTATGCCAAAAGATAACGCAACCTATGGAGAAAATTCATCCATCATTCGCCTCACTTTGATCTCCAAGTGTTTTCGTTACAATTTCATACACATCTTTTGATAGGGTTTCTTGAGCCAAGATATACATGAGCGCCTTTTTCATTTTAGTCCTTCTCGGCTCGGAAATACTACGCCACCCAGAAAATGCGCCAACCAGTCTTGCTGCCACTTGAGGGTTAATGACATCCACGTGCAAAACTTGTTGCGCAAAAAACTGATAACCTTCGCCCGAAGCACGATGAAAGCCTTCCCAATTTTGTCGACCAAAGACCCCAAGTACACTTCTGACGCGATTAGGTGTTTGATATGAGAAGTGCAGATGCTTCGTCAACCCTTTGATAATTTCAATAATATTATCAAGGGGCGCACTTGCCTGTAGCGCAAACCACTTATCAAGAACCCGTTGTTCACCCTGCCAGTTTTGATAAAAATCTGATAAACACGCATCTCTCGCAGAGGAGTCAACTTGGTTCATCGATTCTAAGGCCGCCAATATATCAGTCATATTATGACCAGATTGATATTGTTCAACAGCCAAAGATTGATTATGCGTCAATTGCAATAAATATTTCAAGCAAATATTTTTTAGCTTTCGCCGAGCAATGGACACCTCAGTATAGTGGTAGCTTTCCTCTTCTTCTGCTTGTAATTTCAGGTAGAGGTGTTTAAGTTCTTTTTCAAAGGTTTCCGCCAAAGCCTTTTTTAAAAAATTATGCGCAGCCAAGAGTGCATCAATGTTCTTTGTGCGATACTGCTCAGCCAAATAACTGAGTTCAGGTAGAGAAACTGCCAACGCCTTTAGTGCCTTATCAAGGGTTTCATCTTGCAATACCTGAGAAAAGGCAACTTGATACGGATCCGATAACTGCATTGGTTGATTTGTTTCATAACATTCAACACAAGCTTTAAAATTATTCATTGCCAGCACTTGAATGGATTCCCATCGAACAAAAGGATCATCATCAAAGCTAGCCAGCGTCATCAACGCGTCTGAATCTCTAAAAAAATCAAGTTGAACTGGGGCAGAAAAATTTCTTAGCAACGAAACGATAGGCATTTCAGTCAAACCAACAAATTCAAACGATTGATTCATTTCTGTTATTTTTAACAAAAATCCTTTTTCAGTTATATATGACTGATTAGAAGCATTTTTCAATTGAATGGTTAATGATTTTCCTGATTTATCCATAAAATTAATCAATACAGGAATTAAAAAAGGTAAATGAGATTGTTGATCTTTCAAATACTGAGAAAAGTGCAATTGATAACTTTGCGAAGACGCATCAAATTCTTCACGTACGGTTAATCGGGGCGTTCCGGCTTGAATATACCAATTGTGCATCTGTGATAAATCTTGATGATTGGCATCGGCCATAGCGCTTCTAAAGTTTTCTATGGTGACGGCTTGACCATCATAGCGTTCGACATATAGTTGCATTCCCTTTTGGAATCCGGACTCACCTAATAACGTATGGTACAAGCGAACAACCTCAGCGCCTTTCTCATAGACAGTTAGCGTATAAAAATTATTCATTTCTATATAGGACTGGGGCTGTATGGGATGAGCCATTGGTCCTGCATCTTCCGGGAACTGGTAACTTCTTAACTGACGAACATCTTCAATTCTTTTTACCGAAGCAGATAACATATCTGCGCTGAACTCTTGATCCCTAAATACCGTCAGCCCTTCTTTTAAAGTCAACTGGAACCAGTCACGACAAGTAATGCGGTTACCCGTCCAGTTATGGAAGTACTCATGGCCTATAACCGATTCTATGCCTTCGTAGTCATGATCCGTTGCTGAGGCTGAATCCGCTAATACAAACTTTGAGTTAAAAACATTCAACCCTTTATTTTCCATTGCCCCCATATTAAAATCATCTACGGCAACGATCATATATCGATCTAAGTCATAACTCAGCCCAAAGCGTTTCTCATCCCAAACCATCGCTTTTTTAAGTGATGTCATCGCATGAGAACATTTATCAATATTATGTGGCTCTACATAAATCTCTAAATTAACCTGTCGCCCTTCATGCGTTAAAAAAGTATCTTCAAGTTTTTTTAGATCCCCTGCCACCAAAGCAAATAAATAACTCGGTTTTTTAAATGGATCATGCCAAATAGCGTAATGTTTTTCAGAATCCAACTCTCCTGATTCAATGAGATTTCCATTCGATAACAACACAGGAACGTCCGACTTACTGGCAATCACTTTGGTTGTAAAATAACTTAATACATCCGGGCGATCTAAATAATAGGTGATCGATCGGAAACCTTCTGCTTCACACTGAGTACAATAAATACCATTCGTTCGATAAAGACCTTCTAAACGAGTATTTTTTTCGGGATCGACTTCTGTGATCACTTCCAATTCAAATGAGCTCAGTGGTGACTTTAATATCAAGCTTGTTTGAGTCAATTGATACTGTTTATCAGTCAAGTCAACGCCATCAATTGAAACGGATATTAAACGAAGATGTTCACCATCCAAAACCAATTCTGTGGCATTTGTTAATGGTGTAATTTTCATACAATTATAAACTTGCGTTTTTTCAGGTTTGAGTACAAAGGTTAAAGACACTGAGTCTATTGCAAAACCGGGAGGTTGATAGTCTTTCAAAAATTTTTCAGTAGGTCGAGAAATCATATCGGTTTGTTATATTCCAATTGTTAAATTATTACAGCACGCTTTTAACTGATTAGTGTCATTTTTAGGCATGGTACCAATCTATAGATAAAAAAAAAGCCTTTCTACCCTAGGCAGAAAGGCTTTTTACCAACGCTAGAATCAATAATTAATAATTAAATTCCGCGCGACGGTTTTTCGACCAAGCACGTTCGTTGTGTGCGGCATCTACAGGACGTTCTTCACCATAAGAAATCACACTGATGCGACTTGGACTAATCCCTTCAGCAATCAAAGCATTTTTCACGGCATTCGCTCGACGTTCACCTAAAGCCAAGTTATATTCTCTGGTACCACGCTCATCACAGTGCCCTTCAATCGTAATGTTCGCACGGCTATTTAAAGCCATATAGTCAGCATTCAACTTAATGACATTATAAAATTCCGAACGCACTTCAGAACGGTCAAATTCAAAATTCACCACTTTACCTTGTAAAGCTGCAAATAAATCATCCGCCGTCATACCCGCTGCATTTGTTGGCACAGCATTGGCTTCAGCTTCAGCAAGTTTTGCCGCTTCGGCTTCTTCAGCAGCAAGTTTTGCCGCTTCAGCTTCAGCCGCAGCTTTATCTTCATTCGTTTGCGTTGCAGCAGCACTTGACGCACTATCTTCGTTAGAGGGTGTTGAACTACACCCCACTAAAGTGACACCTAAAATACCAACAAAGAATAACTGCTTAAGACCAGATAAAGACATATGGTAAACCCTCTTTAATTTTATTAATTTAATGTAATGCCCTTAATTCTAAAAGATATCTCGCAAGATTGAAAGCTTTAAGTAAAGAATATTTTTACCCGGATTTTCCATAGACTGTAAAAGCGTTATCCTCCTGTGCAAGCTTTGGTTTCTTGCCCAGTTGCACAAGCTCTTAATAGAGCCTCTTGATGAATAACAACTTCTTTTCTTTTCCATGTCAAAATCTGTGCTTGATGAAACTTACCGAGTATTCTAGAAATGGTTTCAGGCGTTAAATTTAAAAAATTGGCGACTTCTCTATGTAGAACATTCAATCTAAATTGAAGATGTTCATACCCCCTAGATTGGAACTTCTGGGACATATTCCATAGGAATTCTGCCAATCGTTGTTCTGCGGATTTTTGGGTTAATAACATAGCATGTTTGCGGCTGGAAACAATTTCAAGACTCATTAAACTAAAGAGTTGGGTATTAAAGTTTGGTATTTTAATACCCAATTCTGTCAAGCGGTGATAAGGCAACCCACAGACCGATGTGGTATCCAATGCAACCGCATTGTATTGATGGCACTCAAAAGCCATGGATTCCATCCCGATAATATCACCCGGTAAATAAAAACCATGAATCATCTCCTCACCACCTTCAGAATAGGAATAAATTTTTACAATCCCTGCACGAATCGCATAGAGGGCAGTAACACGATCCCCAGCCGAATATAACAGTTCACCTTTGATGGCACAAGGAGAACGATCTACAAGCTCATTCAACAATTGCATTTCCGCGTCTTGCAACCCCTGGGGAAAACAAATGCCTTTTAATCCACAATTTGCACAGCTGGCTTGAAAGCTTGAATATTTTTCTGTCATCGTTTAAAGATCAACTTTTAGCTAAATTTGAATCATTTTAACAAAAAATATTTTAGACACACCCAGAATGCACAATTTATTCTAAAAACCACAAGAAAAAATTCATCTAATAGTCACATTGTTGAGTGTGCTTAAATTTTAATCATTCTAAAAAACCCCACGACATATAAAGCATTTACCCCCTAACCAATAAAACTGCTCACAAAGTTATCCACAACTTCTGTGGATTATAAACAAGGCTAAAAAATATTAGCATTTTGATACAAAAGTACCAATTTACTCTTTATTAACAACACGTTAAATAACACTCTTAACCTATAAAGCTAATATAAAAAAGTAATCGACAACTTGGCCTTGTCAAGGGTTTTTTAAAATTATTCACTTTTAATTTTTAACTTTGCATAACCCTCGAAAAGCCATCTCTTAGAAAATTAATCGCTTCCCCAGAGTCGACTTTAAGCAAGTCCATGCTTTAATCGTCTCCGAAACACTTTATGATAAAATTGGTTAATTGAATTTGGACAGACCAACACAGGATATAAAAATGGCGAAAATTCTTGGCATTGGTAATGTGGTGTTAGACATTATTCTACAAACCCCTCATTTCCCACACGAAGATGAAGAATTGCGTGCAGAATCGCAACGATATGAAGTGGGTGGAAATGTTTGTAATAGCCTCTATGTATTACAACAACTCGGACACGACACCACGATTATGGCGACCCTTGCAGCTGATACAGCCGCAAAACAACTTCTACAAGGCTTGAAAGCTAAACAGATCAGCACTGACCATATTCAACGTTTTATCAAAGGTCAAACCCCAATTTCTTATGTTTTACAAAGTCGTCAAACCGGTAGTCGTACCATTACCCATTTTCGAGACTTAGAAGAACTCAGTTTCGATTATTTTGCCAAAGCCGAAATCGAACAATATGACTGGCTTCACTTTGAAGGTCGTAATATTGAAAATTTATCGGGTATGCTGAAGATTGCTCGAACATTTTTGACTCATCAACCCATCTCACTTGAGGTCGAAAAAGCACGTGAAGGCATAGAAGCCTTGTTTCCTTTGGCAAATGTCTTATTCTTTTCCCATCATTATGCCCGCCAAAAAGGCTATCAATCAGCTGAAGTCTTGATAAAGTCTGTGCAGTCGCTAGCGCCAAAAAGCCAGCTAATCTGTACCTGGGGAACAGAAGGTGCCTGGTATCAATCCGCTGGTGGCCAAATACAGCATCAACCGGCCATCACCATTGACCATACGATTGATACATTGGGTGCAGGAGATACCTTTAATGCAGGTGTGATTGACGCCTTAATCAACCAACAACCGTTAAATGAAGCCATTCTCTCAGCATCGGCACTTGCCGCACGAAAATGCCAGCAACAAGGCTTAGATAATCTAATGTCGACGCCACCCGCAAAACGCCCACTGGCTAATGTAAAACAACTGAATAATTCTAAAGCCACTATCGTTCCCTGTGATGCCCTACCTCATTCAGTGATTTTGATTCGATATCAAGAGGACATTAAGGCTTACCAAAATAATTGTCCCCACCAAGATGTTCCACTCGATGAAGCCTATAAAATTGACATCAACCCCTTTGAAAAAACCATGAAATGCTCAGTACACGATGCATTTTTTACCATTAAAGAGGGTATCTGTGTTGAAGGGCCTTGCTTACAGGATGCGTTAACCCCCGTCCCTATCAAAGTGGATGCAAAAGGGGATATTTTCCTTGCGGAGGCCTAAAAACCCCCAGGCCTGGGGGTTTTTAGGCTCAATAAAGGCATATCGGGTGACACTATAGATTTGACTTAAAACGCGACACCCGTATCTTTATTTCATGAAACGGTTATTATCTTAAATTGAGTGTTTTGTAGTTTTGACGAACATCCACATCCGCGGAAGCCACCATTGCTTTAATACGGGCTTCTACTTCTGCCACACTAGACACTTCCACTAAAGCCGATTTTAATTGCGAGACCGCTTGCTTTTGTTCGGGTAATGCCCCTTCTTTGACGGCCGTTAATTCCAACACCATTGAATCTCCTGTCGACATCCTAAAGGTTGTATAAACAGGCTGACCCGTTGGTTTTGGGGCTTTAAAAATCGCTTCTGTTACCTGGGGTAATACCGATTGATTTTCACGAGTCAACCAGCCCAGTTCAGCAAACTCAATCCCCTCTTCTTCCAATTCTGCCATCTTAACCTCACCTAACTGCAATTGCGCCTGTAACTTTTCAGCCTTCTCAGCAGACGCTTTTATGCCTTCTTGGCGCTTTAGATCAGATTCAATATTGGCTTTGACCTCAGCCAAAGATTGTTGCTTCGCTGCAACAACTTCGTCGACTCTAAGCACCACTGACTTGGTTGGAGATAACTCAATGGCTGCACTGTTAAGCTTGTTATTTTTAACCTCATCAGAAAAAGCCGCTGTAATGACTTTGGGGTTCGACGTGACTTCATCTGCACCACCTTGCTGTGTAAATAATTCTGACATCGACACTTGAAGCCCAACCACTTCAGCTGCAGGTTCAATTGAATCGGCTTGTTCATAAGCCACTGTGCTGATTTCTTCCAACTTCTCAAAATAAGCTTTTTCAGCAAGTTGACGACGTAATTGTTTTTCTACATCTGACTGCACCTCAGCATAGTCAGGCGTTCGCTTGGGTTGAATGTTCGTTAGCTTAATAATGTGATAGCCAAAATCGGTTTTAATCGGCTCACTCACTTCTCCGGGTTGCATCGAAAACACCGCTTGATCAAACTCTGGCACCATCATGCCTTGTTGAAACATACCTAAATCGCCGCCAATCTTAGCCGACCCCGGGTCTTGAGAGTGTTTTTTTGCTAAGTCTTCAAAAGCGTTACCCGCCGCAATTTTGGCAGCAATATCGGTTATTTTCTGTTTGGCTTCTGCTTCGGTTGTTGTTTCATCAATTTGAATCAAAATATGACTGGCTTGACGCTGTTCTGGTTGGATAAACTGGTCTTTATTCGCATCATAAAATGCTTTCTTTTCTGCATCCGTCACAGTCAGTTGTTTCGCTAAATCGTCCTGAGAAAGCAACAGGTACTTTATACGCACCTTTTCTGGAATTCTATACTGGTCTTGATGAGACTGATAATAAGCCTCAATAGCGGCTTCAGTCGGTTTGGCTTCTTCTATAAAAGGACGCTGATCCACACGCAGTGTATTCACTTGGCGCTGCTGGAACTGTAATGCGGCAAGATTTTTAACCTGTTGATCTGTTGATATCGCCGATGCCATCGTTAATTGACGGTTTTGATTTTCAACCATAAATCGGCGTTGTTCATATTCGAATCGTGCAATATTCAAACCATTTCGCATCAAAATATCCTGATAAACCTGTTTATCAAACCTTCCATCTTTCTGAAAAACAGGTGCCGATTCAATCATAGCAAACACTTGCGCATCAGAAACACGCATATTGTGATCTGCCGACCATTGTTGAATGACTTTAGATTCAATCAACGCATCCATGACCTGATCACGCAATTCATCATCATTAACGATTTGCTCATACATCTCACCAAATTGATTTTTAAGACGATTCTTTTGACGATCATATAGCGTTAAAAATTCGTTAGCAGTCACGTCTTCACCATTCACTTCTGCGACAACAGTAATCTTATCTCCTTGAGCATATTGATCGATACCAAACAACGCAAACGTTAAAATAATCAAACTCACAATCACCCAGGCAATCCAGCCCTGAGCATGGTCTCTAATACTTTGTAACATAAGTTTCTAACCCGTAAAATATAAAGAGACCTTTGCACGAGATGGCTACACGAATAAAAAGGGTTAAAATTTTCCACATTTTTCTTTCGCGTCCCACTCATGCAAAGATCTCATAAAAAATTTATTGTATCAATCTCTGTGATTGCTTTCAGACAATTTTTAATATTTGTGCGTCTATATTTACAAATTTATGCTAAAGTTGATCAAATAACTCGAAGAGCAAACAACATGAAGAAAATACTGTATATTGATGATGCTTCATCCATGCGTAAGCTTGTAAAAATGGTACTGGGAAAACAATTTGATTTGGCGCTTGCTGAAAATGGCGCTGAAGGATTAGCACAGTTGCAAACTGCTCAATTTGATTTAATCATCTCTGACATTAATATGCCAATAATGAATGGTTTAACCTTTTTACAAAAAGCCCGATCTTTGGAAAATTATAAATTTACACCGATTTTAATGATGACCACAGAAGCCAGCCCTGAAATGAAATCACAAGGCAAATCCTTTGGCGCAACCGGCTGGTTAGTTAAACCTTTTGACCCCATTAAACTGCCTGACATTATCCGCAAACTGATGTAATTCACACCCAAAACTACCAGGCCTGGTGGTTTTTTGATTAAACCAAGACAAAACCTTATACAAAAGGATCCTCTAAAATCAAGGTTTCAGCTCGATCAGGTCCCGTTGATAAAATCGAAACTTTCACCCCCATTTGTTCTTCTAAAAACCGAATATAGTGCTGTGCTTTAACCGGTAAATCTTCCCAGCTATCAACACCAACCGTTGAACATTGCCAACCCGCCAATATCTCATAACATGGCTCAACCAAATCATAATCATCTGCACTGGAGGGTGGCAGTGACACTTTTTGACCATCCACTAAATAATGTGTACACACCTTAATTTCAGCCAGTTCATCCAGCACATCCAATTTGGTTAAACACACGCCCGTTAGGCCATTAACTTGCGCCGAGCGCCTGAGCGCAACTGCATCAAACCAACCACAGCGTCTTTGACGTCCCGTTGTTGCGCCAAATTCACGGCCTCGTGTTCCCAACTCTTTACCGACATCATCCCCCGCATCCGTCGCAACATCGTAAATCAATTCCGTCGGAAAAGGTCCGCCCCCGACTCGCGTCGCATAGGCTTTGGTAATTCCCAATACATAATCCAACTGACATGGACCAATACCACTTCCTGAAGAAGCGCCACCGGCGGTAGTATTTGATGAGGTGACATAGGGATAAGTCCCATGATCGATATCCAACAGGGTTCCTTGAGCGCCTTCAAACATTAAGTTTTTACCTTGTCGGTTAACCTGATCAATGAGCGTTGGAATATCGGCCAACATAGGCACAATCATTTCAGCATAGCCTTGGCATTTCTTCCATAAGGTATCAAAGTCAACAGGATCCACCTTATAGTATTCGGTAAGCATAAAATTATGGTAGGCGAGCGTCGATTGTAATTGCTGTTTTAACTTAGGTAGATTTCTCAAGTCACCCGCACGCAAACCACGACGTGCAACTTTATCTTCATAGGCAGGGCCAATCCCCCGTCCGGTGGTGCCAATGGCGGTATTTCCTCTAGCAAGTTCACGCGCTTGATCTAAAGCAACGTGATAATCCAAAATCAACGGGCATGCATCACTGATTTTTAAACGATTCACAACCTGCAATCCACTGGCCTCAAGTTGCAAAACCTCTTTCTCTAACGCGTCTGGTGCCAACACAACCCCATTCCCAATAAAACACTCGACTGTTTCCCGTAAGATACCGGAAGGAATGAGGTGTAAAACCGTTTTTTTACCGTCAATAACCAAGGTATGACCCGCATTGTGTCCCCCTTGAAAACGAACGACTGCTGCAACCCTATCCGTTAATAGGTCAACAATTTTTCCTTTTCCTTCATCTCCCCATTGGGTTCCAACAATGACAATATTCTTTTTTGACATAAATGCTTCTCTTTATTTTTATGCTTTTTGACAACCGTTAAGATTCTATTGCCGATTCCTTTATCTGCAAAACCCACTCATCTGCTTTTAGCATTAAATACTCACTGCCCACAGGACAATCTGATAGTTGGTACATATGCTTCACAACACACTGTTGTTTTTTTAGCGCACTAATAGCGTCAATCAACACTGGGTCATAGCAATTCGGAGCATAAATCACGCGTTTTTCTTGTGTTTTAGGAAAGGCCAGTAAATCCAACATACCACGCAAATCAAGACTAAATCCAGTCGCTAATTGCGCTGAGCCAAACTCTGAACCAATGCCGTCATAACGTCCACCGCGAGCTAACTGATATAACTTACGCCCAGCGGCATAACAACTAAAAATCATACCGGTATGGTATTGATAGCCGCGCAAATCAGCCAGATCCACATGAATATTTAAGTTTGAAAATGCACCAAACCACTGCAAAACATTTTCCAAATAATTCACATGTGCCTGCATCGTTGTGGAAAGGGTTTTTAAACGTTGCATTTCTTGAAGAACCGTTTGTGCATCACCACATAAGGACGGTAAACGATCAAAAACCTGTTTCAGGTCATTAGAAAGAGGTCGTTCAGCAATAAAATCTTGGTATTCCGGAATAGACTTTCTAAGCAAGATTTCAACGAGTGTTTGCTTTTCTGAAACCGACAAATTGGCTAATGTCATTAATTCATCAACAATTGCAACATGACCAAGACTCAAAGTCAGGTCATCTAATCCTATGCTGCGCAAAGACGCTAGCATCAACTCAATGACTTCAATATCACTTTCCACACCCGAGTGGCCAAATAATTCTGCACCCACTTCAATCGGACTCCTAGAACCTTTAGCTTTATTATTACGAGTCTTTAGCACCTCACCAACATAACATAAACGAATAATGCCATGTTGTTTCAAACGATTAATCGCAATACGAGCCACTTGTGGCGTCATATCAGCGCGAACCCCCATCATTTTGCCACTTTCTTGATCAGTAAAACGACAGGTATCCACGGCAAGATGTTGACCTTTACCCGTTAACAATGAATCGGTAAATTCCGCCAATGGGGGTAAAACCAGATCATATCCCGCCAATTCAAATTGATCGAGCAATTGACGACGATAAAACTCTAGCTTCTTGGCTGCATCCGGTAATAAATCTTCAATCCCCTCCGGGGTAAACCAAATATTTTGTTGCATAAAACGCTTCTTACTTAAACATCATTAATAAAATTATTCCGATGGCAATACTCAACAATCCCATCACCCGCAATTTTCCATCACTCATTTTAATCAGCTCTACCATGCCTTTGCGCCAGACTGAAGGCAAAGCAAACGGTAACAAGCCTTCAATGACAAAAACCAGTGCAATGGCACTTACAAATGACTCTATCATCTAAGACTCCTAATCAAATGACGTTGACACAAAAAAGGTGGCTATCACCACCTTTATTTATGCTGTTTAAAACGGCTCTTTACTTATTTTTCTGATTAAAAAACTTAAAGAAATCAGATTTCGGATCAACAATCATCATGTCGGATTTATTGTTAAACGACTCCTGATAGGCATTTAAACTTTGATAAAACGAATAAAATTCAGAATCTTTCGAGTACGCATTCGCATAAATTTCAGCGGATTTAGCATCCCCTTCCCCTCGAACAATCTCCGCATCTCGATAGGCATCTGCAATAATAATCGTTCTCTGACGGTCAGCATCCGCTCGGATTCTTTCAGCAGCCTCAGCCCCTTGAGAACGAAGGTCTTTTGCAACACGGTTTCGTTCTGCTTCCATTCTTTGGTAAACAGATTCACTGACATTTTGTGGTAGATCTACCCGTTTAACTTTAATATCGACAACATCTATCCCAAAGTCAGAAACTGAAACTCTCGTCTGCTCAATGATTTTATTAACAATCACTTTTCGATCCTGTGAAATCACCTCTTGAACTGTCCGGTTACCCACTTCAGATCTTAAGCCATCTTTAATAATTTGTGCCAAACGCAGATTTGCTAACCGAATATCCCCATTCATTGAAGTATAAAACTTCTTGGTATCACGAATTCTCCATTCAACAAAAGAATCGACCAAAAGGTTTTTCTTTTCACTGGTTAAATAACGTTCTGCACTGGAATCTAAAGTTTGTAACCGAGCATCAAACTTACGAACATTGTTAACAAAAGGCATTTTAAAATGCAACCCCGGTTCCAAATCGGTTTTAACAATTTCACCGAAACGGAAAACCACGCCCGTTTCACCCTGCTGAATGGTAAAAAGGGCGTTGCCGCCCAATAACAAGAGTGCGGCAACTAAAATAGATAATACAGCTTTCATCTTAACGAAGCTCCCTTGTTCTTAATAGATCACGAATATTGGACCCCTTTCCGGAGCCAGATGTCGAATTGGGCGTATTTCCGGCACTATTTGGTGTCGGGTTCTGACGCTGATCCGGTGCTACAAAAGGGACATTCGATTGATTAGACATCATCTTATCCAAAGGCAAATAGAGCAAATTAGTACCACTATCAGACCCCACAAAAACTTTAGACGTTGCGCCAAGAACACGCGTCATGGTATCCAAATATAAACGTTCGCGCGTTACAGCAGGTGCCTTTTGGTACTCTGTCATCACACTTTCAAATCGGCTGGCTTGACCCGTTGCCCGAGCAATGACTTGATCACGATAAGCGCGCGCTTCTTCGATTTGACGAGCCGCCATCCCTCTTGCTTTTGGCAAAATATCATTTGCATAAGCTTCTGCTTCACTAATCAATCTAACTCTATCTTCACGTGCTTTTACCACATCAGAGAAGGCACCTTGAACCTGCTCAGGGGGTTGAGCATCTTGTAAGTTCAGTGAGGTAATGAATAGGCCGGCGTTATATAAATTCAAATTTTCCTGAGCAATGATTTTAACTTTAGAAACCACTTCATCACGGCCTTCTGTCAGGACAAAATCCATTTTATTGCGCCCAACAACTTCCCTGAGTGCGCTTTCCGTTAGGCTCCGTAATGTCATATCCGGCATGGCCACATCATATAGATACTTTTTAGCATCAGACACTTTATATTGAACCGCAATACGGATATCAACAATATTTTCATCTTTAGACAACATTAAAGATTCAGACAAGACACTGCCACTACGATTTTGGGCATCGGAACGATACCCGATTTCCGCAGTACGAATACGATCCACGTTAACAATCGTGACCGATTCAATGGGCCAAGGAAGATGCCAGTGCAAACCAGCTTTCGTTTCTTCTGCATAGGCACCAAAGCGTTTAACCACACCTCTCTCTGGAGAATCTACCGTGTAAATACCACTGAGCAACCAAATAATCAGTAAAACAACTGCGCCAATCCAGGTATTTTTGCCACTACCAAATTGATTATTGCTCCCCCCTAAAAAATCTTGTGCCTTTTTCAAGAGTTCTTTTAAATCTGGATCCTGGTTTGATCCACTGGGTTTTTTGGAACCATTCGGACGGTTATCACCACCTGAATTTCCCCACGGGTCTTGCCCTGGTTTGCCCGGCTCATTCCACGCCATTATTTTCTCCAAAGGTTAAAATCGAATATATCATTTTAAATTTTATCTCGTTAAAAGTCATCCTTTAATCACCGAAAAGAAGCCTTTATTCAATTTGTTCAGAACGCCCCCCATTATCGACTTCTTCATAACGCAATACTTCTTGCCACTGCCGAACCTGATGCCACGCCTTTTCAGTCAAACACATTTCAAACTCGCTGTTACCTAAATCATCAAAGCCTTCTAACAAAATCGTTCCTAACTGATAAAGCTGTGATCGACGTTTGCCTGCATGCATCGCCAAAGTCAATCTAACCGTAATAAATCGCCCTCTAAAATGTGCGGCAATCGCTTCCAATAACAAAGGCATCCCTTGTTTAGACTTTGCCGATATCCAAACCCTTTCAGGTAAACCGGATTCATTCATATCCAAATGAGGCACAACAGATCCCTCAGTAATCAAATCAATTTTATTAAACACGGTTAATTGTGGCACCTCATCTGCGCCAACTTCTTCAATGACTTCTGCCACATCCGCCATTTTTTCAGCACGATATGAATCCGCTGCATCCACTAAGTGAATAAGTAAATCGGCCTCTCTTGTTTCTTCCAAAGTTGAACGAAATGCAGCAACCAAATCGTGCGGGATATGGCGAATAAACCCAACCGTGTCCGCTAAAATGATCGGCCCAGCACCGGGTAAATGGACTTTTCGCAGCGTTGAATCCAAGGTAGCAAACAAACGATCTTCAGCATAAACACTGGCTTGTGTCAGCAGGTTAAACAGGGTTGATTTACCGGCATTGGTGTAACCCACAATCGTGACCGTTGGATAATCTGATTTTTGGCGAGAACGACGACCTAAACTACGTTGCTTACGAACCTTTTCAATCCGCGCTTCCAATTGTTTGATTTTAGCTTGAACCAATCGTCTATCAGTTTCAAGTTGCGTTTCACCCGGACCTCTTGCCCCAATTCCGCCTTGTCGATCCAAGTGAGTCCACCCTTTAACCAACCGCGTCGACATACGGCGTAACTGCGCCAACTCAACTTGCAATTTCCCTTCATGAGAACGGGCTCTTTGTGCAAAGATATCTAAAATCAATCCCACTCGATCCAATACCTGACATTCCAAAAGCTGACTGAGATTACGCTCTTGAGCCGGACTTAATGCATGATTGACAATCACCACATCCGCTTCATGCGTCATCACCGCCTCTTTGATTTCTTCTGCTTTTCCCTTGCCAACAAAAAGCTTTGCATCCGGCGTATCACGCTTAGTGGTTATCAATTCAACCACTTCTGCACCCGCTGAATCGACTAACTCATAGAACTCGGCCAGCACTTCTTGATCGGCTGAATGATAGAAATCAACATGCACCAACACCGCTTTATCGAGCTTTTTTTGTTCGAGTTTTCCAAATAATTCCATAGATTAAATTACATAAGACCTTGGTTTGAAGCGGTAAAAGAGACAGAGCGCGTTTTAATAGAAGAAACCAACCACCGTTCATCTGCTGCGTAAACGATGGGGGTTTAGATGCGTATATAAAGACAGGTTATCCAGCGGCATTCTCATCTGAGTGAGCTGTTTCAAACTCATAGGCTTTTGGATCTCTCGCCGGGACGATGGTCGAAATCGCGTGTTTATAGACCATTTGCGTTACATTACTGCGCAATAAAACCACAAACTGGTCAAAAGAATCGACTCTGCCTTGTAATTTAACGCCATTAACCAAGTAAATTGCCACATTAATCCGCTCTTTTCTCAACGCATTTAAATACGGATCTTGAATCGGTAATGCCTTTGCAGGCTTTTTATTATCCATTTTTATCCCCTAAAAATTTATTTATTTAAGCTGATTTTTCAGCTATTTTTTTGTTATTTACGATACCTATGTAAGCCCTTTGCATAATCGGCGCACACAGCATCGTCATAATCGTCATATCGATATTTTAACACCGATAAATCATACCATAATGGCCCTTCAGATAATGCTTTTTTAAAACAGCAACCCGATAAAGCATGGATATTACATGAGCACCTTTTCATTAACCAACTTGCGTTTGAAGATGATTTAACAGCTGCTCAAGCTGCTGTTGTTCTGACAGATAAAAGGGATCTAATGTTAACAATTCAGTTTCTTTGCGCAACCACGTTATCTGCCGCTTGGCTAACTGACGGGTCGCAACAATGCTTTTTTCCACAAAGGTTTCATAATCGTAAATCTGCTCAAAAAACAACCAGGCCTGGCGATAACCCACACTGCGAACAGCGGGTAAATCAGCATACATACCCGGCCTTGAAAATACCGTTTCGGCCTCTTTTAAGAAACCCGCTGTCAGCATCTGCTGAAATCTTTGTGCAATTTTTTCATGTAACTGTTTGCGGTCTTCCGGTAGCAAAGCCACTTTGGCTAAATGAAAGGCAGAAAGTAAACTCTGCTGACCAGATTGTTGCGCCTCAGTTAGGGATTGACCTGTCAACTCATAGACTTCTAACGCCCTAACCAACCGTTGCGAATCGTTAGCATGAATCCGCTTTGCCGCTTTAGGGTCAATGGCTTGTAATTGTTCATGTACCGATTGTGGATTTTGTTGCCAGGCCTGGTAAATTTTTTGACGAATCTCAGCATTAGCAGAAGGTAATTGTGCAATCCCCTTTTGTAAAGCGTTAAAGTACATCATGGTGCCGCCCACCAAAACCGGCAATCGCCCTCTCTCAAAAATGTCTGCCACCAAACGGGTGACATCCTCAATAAAGTCAGCGGCTGAATAATGCTCAGTCGGTTCAAGAATATCAATTAAGTGATGCGGCACAGCCGCTAACTCTGCCGGAGAAGGTTTGGCCGTACCAATATCCATTCCGCGATAAATCAGCGCTGAATCCACACTGATAATTTCAATCGGTAGTTGCTCCGCCAACGCCATCGACAAACCACTTTTACCCGAAGCCGTCGGCCCCATAATGGCCAGACACACCTTCTGATTGATGAGTTGCGCCACTGAAAATGCCATCGCCACTTACTGCCCTCTCATAAATAGGTTATCTAATTGACTCATTGATAACTGTACCCAAGTCGGCCGACCATGATTGCATTGTGCGGATCCCTCAGTGGCTTCCATATCCCTTAATAAGGCATTCATTTCGTTGACTGTTAATTGCCGGTTAGCGCGCACCGAGCCATGGCACGCCATAGTGCTTAAGATTGCATTTAAGTGCTCTTCTACTCTTTGAGAGCGCCCCATCACCGCAAAGTCTGCCAACATATCCTGAAAAAGCTGAACCACATTGGACTTTGCCAATAAACTGGGAACACTGGTTAACTTAATCTGTTCGGGGCCAAATGGCACGGCTTCAAATCCGAGTTTTTCAATCTCGGCTTGGTGAGTTTGCCACACACTTAATTCTGAACCTTGTAATGGAATCACCATTGGCACCAACAATGGTTGACAAACCAATCGATTCTGCTGCCATTGCTGCTTTAAACGCTCATAAACAATTCGTTCATGGGCCGCATGCATATCAACCATAACCAATCCATTGGCATTCTCAGCTAAAATAAAAATGCCTTTTATTTGCGCTTTAGCGTAGCCCAATGGCGGGATTTCTATTGAAGGCGACCGAGAATATTCTGTCGTGGAATAATCTTTGGTAGACTCTGCCAGTTGCACAGGCGTCATTGGAGAAGGATCTTGATTGAGCGTTTGCGGCACCTGTTGCTGAAAACGCATGGCCGCTTGGAAGTCATTTTCATCACCCCCTTTGCCGATTGCCGGCTCTGCGTTGGCTATTGGTGTAAAAGCTCTCCCTAACGGCTGGGTGACGGCTTCTCGCACCGACCGTCTTAAAAAATCATAAACCCAGCGACCATTGGCAAAGCGCACTTCATATTTGGCTGGATGGACATTTACATCAACGAAAGAATGCGGAATGTCTAAAAACAAACAATAGGCAGGATGACGACCGTGATATAACACATCTGCATAGGCTTGTTTCACGGCATAAGACAGTTGACGATCACGCACAATTCGGCCGTTAACAAATAAATATTGCATGTCGGTTTGACTGCGGTTAAATGTCGCCTGGGCAACCCATCCCGTCAGTTGAATATCTTGAGCCGTAAAATTGACGGCCAAACTTTGGTCAACAAAAGCCTCGCCCAACAGCTGTTGCAAACGCAATTTTGTTGCTGAATCGTCTTCAGCAATATGAACTTGACGCACCAGTTTTTGATTGTGAATCAACTTAAATCCCACATCAAAACGACTGAGCATGACACGTTTCACCAATTGATCTATTTGCATAAACTCTGTTCGCGGCGTTCTTAAAAACTTTTTGCGTGCAGGCGTATTAAAAAATAAGTCTTTAACCTCAACTTGAGTGCCTTTTGGATGTGCCACCGGCTGCGGATCCTGCCAAAGTCCCTCGCCTTCGCCGCGAATTTGCCAAGCGTGGCTTTCTTCAAAACTATGGCTGGTCAAAGTTAGTCTGGATACCGAAGCAATACTGGCTAATGCCTCTCCTCGAAACCCTAAAGAGGTGACTGCTGTTAAATCAGCCGCTGAGTGTATCTTGCTGGTGGCATGTCGGCTGACGGCCAATAAAAGTTGTGTAGAACGAATACCACGGCCATCATCCAATACGCGAATAAGCTTTCCACCACCATCTTCTATCTGGATTTCAATCTGGGTGGCTCCGGAATCTAAGGCATTCTCTAACAATTCTTTGACCACCGAGGCGGGTCTTTCCACCACTTCGCCAGCCGCAATTTGATCTGCAAGGTGAGCGGGTAATAACGCGATTTCAGGATAGATCTCGTCGGATGACGATTCGTTGGACAATGGAAATTCAGTTTCAGAAATTGGCACAGCATTTATCTTTGTATCATTAACAAAATAGCATTATAACGTTTTATAGCGGTGGCTTCATCCGCTTGTTTTGAATTGAGGTGCAAAAGGCTTAACCCGTTGCACACTTGAAAAAGAAATGCCTTACAAACCGGCAACCAGCTCTTCAGACAATGGGATACGCAACTTTTGACCCACTTTTAAATCATTGGCTTTACGAATATGATTCAGCTTTTTTAACTGGTAAGTGGATAGGTTATAGTTGGCGGCAATTTCAGATAAGGTATCCCCTCTTTGTACTCGATAATGTACATAAAGCTGTTCCCCCCAACGGGGTTTTGAACCATTTTGGCTTACAAACTTTTCCAAACCCTCAACAATGGATTGCGCCATTTGTGCCTGAAATTGAACTGACTTTAATTTTTTCGCTTCACTCGGATTCGAAATAAAGGCAGTCTCAATCAATAAAGAAGGCATATCAATCGACTTCAACACCGTAAAGTCTGCTGATTGCACAGATTTTTTATGTAAATAAACTGCCTGACCCATTTCCCCTAAAACCGCTTTGGCCAGTTTTCGGCTAGCGCGAATATTGGCTGATCGCGTTAAATCAGATAACACAAAAGCGACATCTGCATCGCGCCCCTTTAACTTAACATCCTGTAAAGAAGCATTTTCTGATTTTGCCAACAGTCTGGCCATCACACTACTCGCCCCTGAAGTCGATAATATATAGACAGACCCACCACGCGCTCGCTTATCATGAAAAGCATCGGCATGGAGTGATAAGAAAATATCCGCATCCTGCTCTCGTGCTTTACGAACACGCTTATGTAAAGGGATAAAAACATCTTTATCACGCGTTAATACGGCGCGCATACCCGGCTGAGCATCAATGCGTTTTTTTAATTGAAATGCCAAATTCAATATCACGTCTTTTTCATAAAGCCCGCCATAACCAATCGCTCCGGTATCTTTTCCGCCATGTCCGGCATCAATCGCCACCACCAGGTCTTTATTTTTATAAACAAAGATATCACTGCTTTTATCCATTTTGGCTTGTGTATGGGTATTTTGAGAAATATCCGATTTTGGCTTAACCGCCGCTTTGATGGCCGGCTTGGCTGGTTGCTTTTTAGGGACGGCCGCTTTGGTAATGGTATGAGGCTTCCTGGGCGTTTTTGCAATCTCAGGTTTTGCTGGCGTGTTTTTAATATCAATAACAACCCGCTCATTACCCGCGTTATTTTTGGCTAGGGTAAAGTACCCCCACTCAAAATCATCGCGAAGATCCAGCACAACACGTGTGCGATTGGATTGATTTTTGACCCTTGCTTGCTTTAAACGCGCATCCAAAAACTTCATTTTTGAAAAGGTTAATTTATTTTCAGACTGATAAAAATCGACCACAATTCGCGCAGGATTTTTTAAGGTGGAAATTTTAAACCGATGATTTTCTTTTATTTCAAAAACGACTCGAGTCTGCTCTTTACCTTGACCCAAACGCATTTTTTCTAATGACATCTTCGACCAAGCACTGGTTGGCAATAAGCTCAATAGCAACACCAGTATCGTCATTGAACATAACGGAACCCAATTATTGTTTTGTTTTTTAATCATCGCACACCTCATCGGAGTTTCACTTGATTTATATTTTATGTTGGGTTCTTATCAAGTTTTGTGCCAATTTGTTTTGTCAAGTTATTGACGAAAGTTTCAGCGCGGTCATTTAGGCAATCCAGAGTCAGATAACGCCCCTGAGGAAGTACCTCAAACTGCAGCCGGATATCTGCATCCGGTAAACTTCCTCGCCCTTTTGACGGCCACTCTACCAAGGCTAAATAAGGCGGTGTTAATAATTCACGAATACCCAGAAATTCCAGTTCTTCTGCATCACACAAACGATAGAGGTCAAAATGCAATAGGGTCGCAAATGGACTTTCATAACATTCAATCAGAGTATAGGTCGGACTTTTGACCCTTTGCTTAGGCAAAAAAGTTTGAATAAGTGCTCGACAAAAAAACGATTTTCCCGCACCTAAATCGCCTTCCAAATACACCATCAACCCAGATTCACATAACGGACTCTTAGCCACGAGCTGAGCAAACTGTTGAGCGACCCAAAGGGTATCTGCTTCACTCAAGAGCTGCATTTGAAAAGATGGTTTCAGGGTCATGGTTACCTCTATGCAATGGTTAAGCGAAATATAAGTGGATTTGGTAAGATGATGATTCCGCTCAAAGCGGGAAAGATTTTTCGAATTTAGGAATCATTTTAGTGGATAACCACGCTTTATACCAGCTAACGGAACAAATCAAGCAATGGGGTCAATCCCTGGGATTTGCCGACATTGGCATTTCGAACACGGACCTATCGCATTATGAACCTTTTTTTGAAGACTGGTTATCTCACCAATATCACGGCAGCATGGATTATATGGCCAAACATGGGCGCAAACGGTCTCGTCCCGACGAGCTTGAACCGGGTACACTCAGCTTAATTTCCGTGCGTATGAATTATTTTGATGGCGAAGCCTATTCGGCTATTTCACAATTACAATCTTCAAACAAAGCCTATATTTCGCGTTACGCGCTACACAAAGATTATCATAAACTCATGCGAAAACGGCTTGCGCAACTAGCGCAAAAAATTGAAACCGCCATCGCAACACTTAACCCTCAAAGTGATGAATCCTTTCGATATCGCGCCTTTTGCGATTCAGCACCCGTTCTTGAAAGGCCGATTGCCGAAAAAGCAGGCCTAGGCTTTATTGGTAAAAACAGTTTACTGATTCACCCCAGAGCAGGCTCTTGGTTTTTTTTAGGCGAACTTTATATCAATCTTAAACTCCCCGCTGATCCCCCTTTCACTCAACAAGGATGCGGACCTTGCACCGCCTGCATGGACGAGTGTCCAACCCAAGCCATTGTTGATAATGCAGTGGTCGATGCACGTCGGTGTATTTCTTATTTAACCATTGAATATGATGGCGTGATTGAAGAGTCTTTGCGACCATTGATCGGCAATCGGATTTATGGCTGTGATGATTGTCAATTGGTGTGTCCTTGGAATCGGTTTACCGAACCCACCCAAGAACAAGCTTTTAAAGCCAAAGCCCCACTCGACGAAGTCGATTTACTCACATTACTACACTGGGACGAAGCGCAATTTCTAACCGAAATGGCAGGCTCTCCCATCCGTCGCATTGGCTATGTTAAATGGCTGAGAAATTTATGCATTGCGATTGGCAATGATGTCTATCGCGCCGAAAACATCAATGCCCTCAACGCATTACAAATCGATAGCGATATGGTGAATACGCATCGACTTTGGGCGCTAAACGTTCAAAAGCAAAAGCAAAAAACATCGTCAAAAACGACCAGGCCTGGTCGTTTTAGCACCCCAAACCGGCCTGCCGTGGTCGCTAAATACTATTTACCTAAATCTGGATCCGCAAGCCCGATTAACGCCGTTCCGATCCATCAAATACGATCAAAAATCGAGCCTTGAGAAGCGGTAAAAAATTTCTCGTACAAGCGCGAAGCGTAAGTATTGGTCATCCCTGCAATATAGTCGGATAAAATGCGATGCTGTGCCCTTTCTGACGCTGCTTGTGCAAACCGCTTAAAGGTATTTCTAGGCAATAACGCCTGAGGATTGGCTCTTAAGGACTTAAACAAATCCAATACAATCAATTGCCCTTTATATTCCATGCCTTTCACTTCGGGTAGGGTAATCACATGCTGATAAACAAATCGCTTCAATAACTCCAACACCGCCATTTCAGCCTCACCTAAACACGCTTGATACCGCAACAAAGGATGCTCAAAGGCAGGATTTTCAGCCATATAAATGCTTTCCACCATAATGCCCACCATTTTGCTAATGGCATGTTTACGGTCTTTAGAGCGGTCACTAAACAAACGTTGCGTCATTACCTCATCCCAAAGCGCATAGGTTTTAAAGACAGGCTGTTCCATCACTTCAGTTTGCCACAAATCCCGTGAAACCATTCCCATTGCGACAGCATCTTCTAAATCGTGAATCCCATAGGCAATGTCATCGGCCAACTCCATCAAAGTGGTATCCAGAGCCTTGTATTGGGTTTTAGGGAACCCTTTTCCATCAGCTTGCAGTTGAGTAAAGCGTTTTCTATCTGCTTCAGAAAATAAACTCAACACCCATTCAAACTGAGCCTGTTCTTCCTGATAAACGCTGGCTTTTGGCGGATGCCAACGACTCATATCCAAGGTTTTAAAATCAAACGCATCCGGGGCTTGTAAATAGGACAGATATGCAGTGTTATGAGATAGGACGTCATCATAAATAGCAGGATATTTTAATACACCCAAAGTGGCGCGACGCGATAGGTCGATACCATTTTCGGGGGTATATTCGCCTAACCGCGCCAAGATACGCAAGGTTTGCGCATTCCCTTCAAACCCACCATAATTTCGCATCATATAATTCAGCGCGACCTCCCCGCCATGACCATAAGGCGGGTGTCCTAAATCATGTGCCAAACAAATCGCTTCCATCAAATAAAATGAGGGCAGCCAGTCGATATAAGCCTTCCCTTGTCCGACAGTTATCAGTTGTTCAACCAATCCTGAGCCAATTTGGGCGACTTCCATAGAATGCGTTAGGCGGGTTCGATAAAAATCCGATTCGTTCAAGCCAAATATTTGTGTTTTCGCCTGCAAACGACGAAAAGAAGCCGAATGAATCACCCGCGCACGGTCTCGCTGATAAACGATCCTCGGTTCCCGAGAAGGCTGGCTTGATAAAAAATCGGTATAACGTTGTGTCCAATCTAGTGCTTCTGACTGTGCTTGATGCATGCTTACTCCTCACCAAATAGCGAATGGGAACCTATTGGGAACCTCGAATAACCCCCTGCTCATTATGAATTGATGTTATAGAAATCACAAGAGGTTAGGAAATACTTTGCTTTTGCTGATAATTTGCTAAACTGTCAAACGAAAAGTTAGCTCTAAAAAATGGGCACCTCGAATAAAACACCCAACAGCACTCTGACATTTGCAAAAACACACATTTTTACCCCGGAGTTGAACAGTGAGGTTTTATGAAACGTTTAAATACAATTTGGTTATTCGCCCTATTCAGCAGTTTTTTATGGCTTTCGGGCTGTGAAAATGCTGACCTTAGAGACTGTAAAGAAAAAGCCAGCGCGCTTTGGGACAACAGTAAAAACCCCGCCAATAACAATGCGGCCTACTGGCAAGCCATTGAAAAATGCAAAGAAAAGTATCAATAGCACTCACCAAACGTTCAATAACATGAATTGAGTAATTCTCAAAGGCCTACTTTAGGCACTTTTTAAGGAATCGGTATGTCCTGGCGGATTCAAAATCGTTTACCAAACGCACTCACTCATAAATACAGCTTAATCATCGGCTTATGGAGCGTTTTAATTTTAGTCTCTTGGTTTTATAACCTACAGGGGTTAAAAACAGCAACCTGGCAAGCTGCCAGTTCAGCCGCATTAGCCACGGTCAACAAAGATGTCAGCTTTCGGAGATGGGGCGCTTCACACGGCGGCGTTTATGTTCCACCAACCGATAAAACCCCACCCAACCCTTATCTTGATATAGCGAACCGAGATGTCATCACCACCAGCGGTATCAAATTAACATTGATTAATCCAGCCTATATGTTGAGAGACATGCAAACGCATTTTGGCGATGAATATGGCGTTAAAACTCACCTCACCAGTTTAAACTTGTTAAACCCGGATAATAAACCCGATACATGGGAATTTGCTGCTCTCAAACGATTTGAACAAAAGGCAGAACCCATTCAAGAAATCAGTTTAATAGAAGATCAATCCTATATGCGCTTGATTCGACCGTTAAAGATTGAAGAATCCTGTCTGAAATGCCACGCTCACCAAGGGTATCAACTGGGGCAAATTAGAGGCGGCATCAGCACTTTTGTGCCAATGGCACCTTTTTTGGCGCAAGAAGTCCAACGTGAATTTGAGCTTCAATTGTCTCACGGTTCAGTTTGGCTCATGGGGTTAGTGGGATTTGTATTGGGTTGGCGCAAAGAATCCAAACTCAGAGCCAAACAAGAACTTCAAGAAAAGATATTATTAGAAAATGAAGCGCTCTATCGGTCGGTCACAAATAATGGTCAAGTAATGATCTGGTTAGCAGATCAGTCAAAACACTATATATTTTTTAACCAACCTTGGCTAAATTTTGCAGGACTGACCCTTGAAGAAGCCCTCTCACAGAATCGCCTATCTATCATCCATACGGATGACCAAAACTTCCACCAGCAGACCTTAACGCAAGCCTATCAAAAACAAGAAAAGTATAGTTTGGTTTATCGAGTCATTCGCCATGATGGCGAAGTGCGCTGGTTATTAGAAGAAGCCAGCCCACATAATGATAGCAACAATCAATTCGCAGGATTTATTGGTCATTGTTTGGATATTACTGAACTGAAAGAAGCCAAAACCGAAGTCGAATATTTAGCACAATACGATGTACTAACCCAACTGCCCAATCGTCGTTTTATGCAAATCCATTTAACTGAAGCCATCAAAAACTGTAACTCACTACAAACAGTTGGCTCTTTGATTTTAATTGATTTAGATAATTTTAAGCAGCTAAATGACACCCAGGGCTATGAAGTGGGCGATGTCCTTTTAAAACTCCTCTCCGAACGGATTCGAGCTATTTTACCTAAAGATGCCAAGTTGGGACGATTTGGAGGAGATGAATTTGTGGTATTACTTTCAACGTTAAACCATACCCAAGCGGCGGCTCTTGATCAAGCTGAAAAATTTGGCCGCAAACTGCTCCACTCGATTCAACAAGCCTTCTATATTGGCGAACATGAATATCAAACCAGTTGCAGTTTAGGCATCACCTTGTTTAATGGCAAAACCCATACTCAAGAAGAAGTCTTTAAACATGCCGAGCTAGCCATGTATCAAGCCAAAGAAAATGGACGGAACAATCTACGCTTTTTTGATCCGAAAATGCAAAAATTATTAAGTGCCAGAACCGAATTAGAACGGGCTTTGAAACAAGCGATCAATCGTCAAGAATTTGAATTGTACATGCAATCCCAGGTTAATTCACAAGCACAAATCATTGGTGCAGAAGCACTGATTCGTTGGAATCACCCAGACAAAGGTATGATTTCACCCATCCACTTTATTCCCCTGGCAGAAGAGACCGGGCTCATTATTCCAATCGGTCACTGGGTACTCTCCCAAGCCTGCGATATTCTCAAGGAATGGTCTAATGACCCTGATTTAAATGGCTTAACCCTTGCCGTCAATGTCAGTGCGAAACAATTTCATCTTGCTGAATTTGAATCACAGGTTGAATCGCTATTACAGCCCGAATTCAGTCGCCGGCTAAAACTGGAACTCACCGAAAGTTTGTTCCTTGCATCGGTAGATGAAGCCGTTCGAAAAATGGATGGCTTAAAAGCCAAAGGCATCAGCTTTTCATTAGATGACTTTGGAACCGGCTATTCTTCACTAACCTATTTAAAACGTCTACCGTTAGATCAACTAAAAATTGATCAAGGATTTGTTCGGGGTCTATTGACCGATGAAAATGATAAAGCCATTGCCCAAACCATTATTACCTTATCTGATAGTTTGAATCTCAGCGTCATCGCTGAAGGCGTTGAAACCCTAGAACATCAGCAAATCCTAGCAGAAATGGGCTGTCAAAACTATCAAGGCTACCTATTTGGCAAACCACAACCGCAAGCGGAATTTGAAGCCCTCATAAAAAATAACCATGTCGTCATTTTATAAACTCCTTGTTTACACTTTAATAACCTTTTTAATGGCCATTGGCTATTATTGGACAATGGCGGGCTATTCACCCCCTGATCATCCTGAAACTTTTTTAAGTGAGATCGGTGAGGAAATCGGTGAAGTGGCGCTTTGGTTATTGCTATTTATTTACGCTCGAACCCTACTGAAACTCATTGCCACCAAAGGCAGCTTTGCCCAAAGATTGATTCCAGAACCCTTAGAGGGGCTTTCTCGGTCGATCATCCAAACCCTACTCATTCCGCTCAACAAAACCCATGCCTATGTTGGCATTGCCACTTTAGCACTGATCTTTTTACATATCGCTTTAGTCGGTTGGCATCTTGAAATTGTGTTATTTCAAGTTGTTTTAGGCTTATTGATTTGGCAAGGACTGTTTGGATTCTTCTTGCGCTGGCGATTTTCTCCGCGCCAACTCAAGCAATTTTCTTATCTCGTTCATGCGCAATTTGTGACGGGCATTATGATTGGCATCTTCTCTTATGTGGGACACTGGTTGGTCGACTAATCCCCTGCTCATGAAGCAACAGCAATGCCTTTGCTCACAAAATTTCATGCTAAAATAATCTTTTTTTTTGATTTATCATTTTTGAAAGGCCCACTGTTTGCTATGAAAACCTCTTCTCTTTTACTCGCCACCACTCGTGAAACCCCTGCTGATGCGGTTGTTATCAGCCATCAGCTCATGCTGAGAGCCGGCTTGATTCGCCCATTAGCCGGCGGCCTCTACAACTGGCTACCGCTGGGTGTCAAAGTTTTGCGCAAGGTGGAAGCCATTATTCGGCAAGAAATGGACGTGGCGGGTGCACAAGAATGTTTAATGCCGGTGGTTCAACCAATGGAGTTGTGGGAAGAATCCGGGCGAGCAGACGATTATGGCCCTGAATTATTGCGATTTAAAGACCGCCATCATCGGGATTTCGCTTTAGGCCCCACCCATGAAGAAATTATTACTGATTTGGTGCGTAAAGAAATTCGCAGCTATAAACAGTTACCCGCCAATTTTTATCAAATTCAAACCAAATTCCGTGATGAGATTCGTCCACGTTTTGGCGTCATGCGGTCACGAGAATTTATTATGAAAGATGCCTATTCTTTCCACATGGATACCGAAAGTTTGCAACAAACCTATGAGGTGATGTTTGAAACCTACCATCGCATTTTCAGCCGTATTGGTTTGAATTTTAGAGCCGTTCAAGCCGATACTGGCTCGATTGGGGGGGAAGGGTCGCATGAATTCCACGTTCTCGCTGATTCAGGGGAAGATGACATTGCTTTTTCTACCGAGTCAGATTATGCCGCCAATGTAGAATTAGCAGAAGCCATCGCACCAACCGCCCCGCGTGCGGAGGCATGCGAAGCGTTAACTGAAATTGCCACCCCCAACCAACATACGATTGATGAAGTCTGTCAATTCTTATCCGTTGCCCCCTCAAAAGTCGCTAAAACGCTGATTGTCAAAGGTGCCTTGCCCGAAACCCCCATTGTTGCGTTGGTACTACGTGGTGATCATCAGTTAAATGAAATTAAAGCTGAGAAATTGCCACAAATTGCATCACCACTAGAAATGGCAACGGATGCTGAAATCATGGAGACATTAGGGTGTCATGCTGGCTCAATTGGCCCGGTTAACTTAATTGAAAAAAATATCCCTGTGATCGTTGATCGTTCTGCAGCGCACCTGGCTGACTTTATTTGTGGCGCGAATAAAGATGGCTTCCACTATCAAGGTGCGAACTGGGAACGCGATGCTCAAATCACTGAAGTGGCGGATCTTCGCAATGTGGTTAAAGGCGATCCAAGCCCTTGTGGAAAAGGCACACTTGAAATTCGTCGCGGCATTGAAGTCGGTCATATATTCCAGCTTGGCAATAAGTATTCAAAAGCACTGAATGCCAATGTCTTAAATGAAAACAGTCGTGCGCAAATTTTAGAAATGGGCTGTTATGGTATTGGCGTGACTCGTGTGGTAGCTGCTGCCATCGAACAAAACCATGATGAAAAAGGCATTATTTGGCCAGAGTCGATTGCCCCTTTCCAAGTGTGTATTGTACCAATGCAAATGCATAAATCCCCTCGCGTGGAAACGGCGACTATCGCTTTATATAACGAATTAAAATCCAAGGGTATCGATGTGCTATTAGATGATCGGAAGGAACGTCCTGGGGTGATGTTTAACGATATGGAACTTATTGGCATTCCCCACCGTATCGTCATTGGCGAGCGCGGGTTGGATAAAGGTGAAATTGAATACAAGCATCGCCGTGACAGCGATTCACAGGACATTAATCAAGACGAACTCCTGCCATTTTTACTGAATAAACTTGGAATTTAAAAAACCTATTTACTCTGATAAAAATTACTAATCAACATCGGTTGGATGTAGGCTATTCCCAAAGGTTTTTTTGCCCTATAATGCAATCAAACATAATACTGTGTGGGTCATGACAACCATCGAAAAATAGCAAATACTGCAGGGGTTGTCATGTTTTTGTACTCTGAAACGCTTTAAATGGAATTACTACCATGTCGCTACCTTTGCTGATTAATAAACAACCTGTACTCGATGCAACCCAGGCGCTTTATGCCTACCAACTTAAAGTAGAAGCGCCTCCGGGTAAAAACTTAACCACCGAACAGTGGGAAGCTGCCATTAAAGATCAGTGGCGACACATTCAAGATCATATTGGTTTTAATGAACTGACCGCCAATAAGCCTGTGTTTTATCAAGCCCCCCTTCCACTTCTAAAGCTGGATTTATTACCACCGATAGCGTCCCTGTCTAAACTGATTGTGGAAATTGACATCGATATTCTTAAAGACAAGGCCGCATTATTGGCCATTAAAGAGATGATACAACAGGGTGTGCAAATAGCGCTTCAGGATTACCAACCAACCCCTGAACACGACAAACTGCTTTCCTTTGCCAAACTTGTGAAGTTCAAAGTCGTGGATTTCAACGAACAATCACTCGATGAACTCTTGACAAAACTACAGCAAAAAAACTTCAAAGTCATTATCACGGGTGTCGATTCAGAAGAAACCTATAGCACAATGAAAAATAAAGGGGCGCATTACTTCCAAGGGTATTTTTTCACCAACCCGATTATCTCCTCTCAAAAAGAAGTGGCCAGTAACAAACTGGCAATGTTGAAACTGCTTGCAGAAGTCAATGACCCTGATATTGAGTTTGATGTTCTGGCAAAAACCATCGGCAGCGATGTTGGGCTGACCCATAAATTGCTGGCAGCGATTAACCACCCACAAAATAACCTACCCAAAATCATTGATAGCTTAAAACAAGCGGTCAATTTTATGGGGCTGAAACGCCTTAAATTTTGGGTGAATATGTTGATGCTCTCAGAAGTGAGTGAAGTGCCAACAGAGCTATTGGTCACCGCTTTAGTCCGCGCTAAATTTTTAGAGTCGCTTGCCACCAGTATTGGACAAGACGTGATTAAAGAACGTTTCTTTATGGTTGGACTCTTTTCAACTTTAAATGCGTTTTTAAAAACCCCAATGGTTGATATTGTTGACCAGCTGCCACTTTCAGACAGCATTAAAGCAGCGCTTACCGATCAAAAAGGGATGATGGGGCAAGCACTCTTTATTGCCAGAGCGTTAGAACAAGGCAATACGCACATGATTATGACCGGATTTGAAGGCGCTGACATCATGGTTATTTCAAATGATTATATGAATGCGACAGGCTGGGCAAACCAAACGCTCAATAGCTTATCAGCTGCCTAATCCAAAAAGACTTTTGGCGATTTAATATTCAATTTTGCTAAATAAATCGCCGACTTGCCTTGATGTGAAGAATAATAACTCACCCAAATTTGCCCATCTTTTTCAACCAGGCCTGGATAACTACAATCGCCTTTAGAAGGTAAGGTTAATAAATAGCTTAATTCGGCACTGCTAGGGCAGATTTCATAAACAACCACTTTAGGTTGTTTTTCTTCAAAAACCCGAAAAGCTGCAACCAATTCGCCGGTGCTTAAATGAATCATTTTGGGGCCCCCAATACCTAAAGACAGGTTTTGCCACTGCCAATCTTGATAGGGAGGGCTTGATTCTCCTAAAGCACCGGGGCAGTCTTCACCATCACGTCGTAACAAACAATAACCCGTGCCATCTTCGGAAAAAACCAATGAAGATTCATTGCTAAAACACGCCGCTTCAGGGAAAAAAGGCTTCAAATGCGCTTGCCAGTGTCGTCCATCGTCTGAAGTATATAAACACCCTTGCAGATCCTTACCAGCGTAGCCGATACTGAAAATTTGCGTTTGATTCGCGCTGCCACTCCAACGCCAAGTGCCTTGATCCGATTCACTAACAAACGGGTGTGACAACGCTTCAAGCTGCCAGGTAACTGAGAAGAGTGCTGAATCGGCTGAGATTGGAACCGCCCATCGAACACCCGCCATTAACATTAACTTACCTTGCGGTGTGAGCACAAATTTAGGATCACGACAATCACCACCCGCCCAACAAATTTCAGCAAATTTCTGCCAGGCCTGGTCATTTTTAGCACACAAAATGACAATTTTTCCATCAAATGACATATGGTGCTGTGCTTGTCGAAAAGCACAATACCAAATGCCATCCACCTCTATCAAATCGGTGAAAGCATTATGAGCCCCCTTATCCCACAGACATTTAACCGATTCCAACGACAATGCAATGGTCATTTATGCCTCTGCAACCAAATTCATGAGATGCTGAGCCGTACGATTGTTCTCATCTTTGGCCAATACGGCTTCAAGCTGTGCTTTGGCCTCATCCAATTGCCCTTCATCAATATAATATTGTGCCAATTTATTTTTAACAGAAGGTCGATCAGGGAATTGCCCCAAATACATCATCAACACTTCAATAGCCGCCTTTTTATTGCCTAGCAATCCCAGTAAATCTGCATAAGACACCATATATTCCAAAGAAATTTGACATAACCGC
Organism: Piscirickettsiaceae bacterium CG07_land_8_20_14_0_80_44_28; assembly: GCA_002779995.1. Classification (GTDB taxonomy): domain Bacteria; phylum Pseudomonadota; class Gammaproteobacteria; order Thiomicrospirales; family Thiomicrospiraceae; genus Hydrogenovibrio. The sequence continues at coordinate 155 of PEWX01000009.1, read as the reverse complement.
TCTAAAACAATCAAAGCCGCGTCAAAGTCTTTTAAGGTCATTGCAATTGGCAGCATTTTTTTCAAGGCAATGTGTTTTAAAGCAGGTGACGCAATGGTTTCATATACATTAAAGGCCTCAACCGCTTCATCTTGTAACTCATGCAACATCCCTTT